>CAVJZP010000043.1:0-14461 GCA_963654365.1 Oscillospiraceae bacterium | reverse complement strand
GTAGGTCCTTTTTGTTCCCCTCCTTATCTATTCTTATTTCATTTTACAATTCATATTTCTATCCAAGAGTGAAAAATCGTAAAAAAACTCTTGCAACAGTTTTGCAAAGTCGATATAATTATTAGGCTTGACATGCGGACGTGGCGGAATTGGTAGACGCGCACGTTTGAGGGGCGTGTGGTTTCACCATGTGAGTTCGATTCTCACCGTCCGCACCATTTAGAAAAGCAAGCCTGATGCGATTGCACCAGGCTTTTTTCGTAATTTCTTCAATGTAAACCAAAAACGAAATTTCAACGAGATTCAAGAGATTCGAACTCATGCACAATCAGCGTGCAAATGTGCCAACCCCCTTGTCCTGCTTTCCGTTTGAAAGGCGGCGGTTTAATAACAATACCATTCGCTAAAATACCTCAAATGTGTTCAGTGAAAAGCCTCAAATCTGTTCACTTTAAGTCATGAATATTGTTATGTTTTTATATGAAATCATTTTTCTATCTGCATCTTTAGCCATCGATAATTAATAGATAAATTGAACAAAAAAGTCATAGTAAAAGAAGAAGATGTTCTTCAACACAAGCAGTGTTATACAATCTCAAGAAAGAGGATATTTTTTTAGCAGATTCATGTTGAAAGAGATGCATATTCTTTAGATAACCCTGAAGGTCCAGGGCCTATCCAAGCATATGAAATACGTTATATTCTCAGCATGCTTGTAAAAGAACTCTGACCGCTTCGGCAGAGTTCTTTTCTTTATTCTTCCTCTTTTTCTTCGTCAGCATCATCAAACAGCAGTTTTGCAGTCTCTTCGTCGAGAGCATCAATGGTTCTCAGTTTCTTGTTCATGACTCTCGTCCTTGTTCCGACCAAGTCTTCTAATTCAGCGGATGCGGCATCGACTTTCTTCTGTGTCTTTTCCAAGGCTTCCGCAAACTTGCCGAATTCGGTTTTGACTGCACCTAACAGCTGAAACACATCAGCGCTCTTCTTCTGGATGAGCAATGACTTGAATCCTACATTCAGGGAATTGATGAAAGCGGAGAAGGTAGTAGGTCCTGTCAGATTGACTTTGTACTTTTCCTGAATCTCTTCAAATAATCCCATGTTCAAAGCCTCCAAATACAAGCCTTCCAGTGGCAAAAAGATAAGAGCAAAGTCGGTCGTATTCGGAACATCGATATACTTGTCATGGACGTCTTTCGCATATTTCAGAAGATCCGTTCGGAACTGTTTTCTTGCCTGCTCGATCTCCTGGGGATCATTGGAGTCATGAATTTTAGAGTAGGATTCATACGGGAACTTGGAATCAACCGGAAGATAGATCTTATCATTCTTCGTTCCAGGGAGGATGATAGCGAATTCGACACGGTCCTTGCTGTCCTTCTTTGTTGCTACATTCTCCTCATATTGGCCAACAGTCAGGAATTCACGGATGATATTCCCTAATATCATCTCGCCCATGATTCCTTTTGTCTTGACGTTGGTCAGCACATTCTTCAAGGATCCGACATCGGTTGCCAGTCCTTTGATCTCACCGACTGCCTTATTCACATCTCCGATTCCCTCTACGACACTCTTGAAGGAGTCATTGAGTTTCTCTTCCAAAGTCTTCTGTAGTTTCTCATTGACGGACTGATTGATCTTTTCCAGTTTGTCATTGTTATCCTGTCTGATATCCGTCAGATTTTTGTTGACCGTGTCACTGAGCGAACTGATAGACTGCTCGGTATTATTCTTAAAGTCCTCCAATCTTTCCTTGATGGAGAAATCAAAGTCAGAAAGAGTCTTCTTCACAGCATCATTGAAAGACTGAATCTCCGAAGAGAGTTTCTGCATGATTTCCTCTTTCTGACGGTTGCTGTCTTTCTGATACTGGGTCATGAAATCAGAAAAAGAGAGCACCTGTTTCTGATAGTTTTCAGTCACGATATTCATCAGTTTTTCTCTGCTTGCGTTGTTTTCCCTCGAGATGGAGACAACAAACCCATCAAAGTTCGTTTTCATCTCTGCTTGATTCTGAATCAAGATCGTCGTCACTCTCTCTCGGAATGCTTCCTCTTCCTTTTCCAAGGCAGATTCAGACTGGACAAGGCAGTCGATTTTCTTATTCATATCCTCGGCTTTTTTTGTCAGATCAGCCATCAGGATACCATTCTTCTCAGCGACCAAAGAGCTGATAGAATTGCTTAACGCTGAGACCGATTCATTGACAGAGGTACGGATTTCTTTTAAGTCGTCCTCTCCGATTTTACTATCTCCTGTCCTCCTGTTTTTCATCATCATGATGAAAACGACTATCACCATAACAAACGAAAGTGCGCTGAAAGCAACTGTCAGCCATATTACCCAATCCATAATGTTCCTCCGATTCTTTCTAAATAAGATTATAAGTGCTAAATGACTGTTTTCAAAGATGAAGATTCCGATGTTTTCCGAAATGGAAAAGGATACAATAGAGTCAGCAAGATTTTCGGAGGAAAACGATGACACACGAAGAATATCAAAAAGCGATCGACTACTGGAAAAGCAAAAAGACAGTGGAAATGCCAAAAGAGGAACTGTTGAAGAAAGCGGAAGACTATATTCGATCCAACAACACCTGTGCCTTGGCAACAGGGACCGGCGATTATGTCCGCTGTACGCCAGTGGAATACAGTTATCACGATGGAAAGTTCTGGATCTTTACAGAGGGCGGAGAGAAATTCATCGGATTAGAGAAGAACAGCAATGTAAGCCTTGCTATCTATGATAAATATGAAGGATTCGGAAAGATTTCCAGCATCCAGATCATGGGAAAAGCAGAACTCATACCTCCCTTCTCAGAAACCTATCATAGCCATGCCGCATATAAGAAGATATCCATCGATGCCTTAAAGAGATTAGATCCACCGATGAATCTTTTATGCATCACAGTAAAAGAAATGAACCTTCTTTTCTCCGAATTCAAGAAGGAAGGATATTCCAATCGTCAGACTCTGAAATTCTGAATGCTATTTTGTCGTCTTCAAAATTAGACAAAATTTCAAATAATGTTGAAATTATTTTGTTTTTGTTGTGCATTTTGTTAAGATATGCACAGGACATAACGTCAAACGAAAGGAGGAATCGTGTTAGCTATAACACGGAACAGAATGGAATACATCATTGAAACAACAAACCTCAGCAAAAAGTTCTCCAACAAAGTAGCTGTCGATAAAATCAATATGCACATCAAAAAGGGTGACATCTATGGCTTTATCGGAAAAAACGGTGCCGGTAAGACAACAGCGATGAAGATGATCTTAGGTCTCTTGAATCCGAGCGATGGGGAAATCTCTCTCTTTGGAAGCAAGGACTTAAACCAAGGAAGGAAAAAGATTGGATCTTTGATTGAAAGCCCTGGACTCTACAAGAACTGTACCGCCTACGAGAACATGAAACGGTTCTCTATCCTCTATGGAGGAAGTGAAGAAGAGATCAAGGATATCCTCACCCTCATCGGTTTAAGCGATACAGGAAGCAAAAAGGCAGGAAGATTCTCTCTCGGCATGAAGCAAAGACTCGGAATCGGCATTGCCTTATTAGGAAATCCAGAAGTTCTCGTACTCGATGAGCCGATCAATGGACTAGATCCTGCTGGCATCAAGGAGATCCGTGACCTTCTTCTTAAGCTGAACAAGGAAAGAGAAGTCACCATTCTGATTTCCTCTCACATCCTTGATGAACTAGCTAAGATCACAACCACCTATGGAATCATCAACGAAGGAAGACTGATTGAGGAGGTTTCAGCAATTCAGCTGGAAGAGAACTGCAAGAGAAATATGACTATAAAGGTAAGCGATACGGAAAAAGCGGTTGAAGTACTGAAAGAAAAAGATCTCCTTGGTGAATATGAGGTCAAAGAGGATACCCTTATCCTCTACTCTCACTTCGAAAAGGCAGGACTTATCAACACCACCCTTGTCACAAGTGGAATCACAGTCAGTGAGCTGGCAAACAAAGAGGTCAGCTTGGAAGATTATTTCATCGAGAGGCTTGGAAAATAATGGGCAAACTATTGAAATTCGAACTTCGGAAAATATTCCGAGGAAAAAGCATCTATATCTGTACTGCAGTCTCTGTCTTCCTTGTTCTCATCGTTGCACTGACAAGCAAGCTTCTTACTTCTGAGACCGGCGTGACACTTACTGCGTCCTCCTTGCTGAAAAGCTGTCTCGGTGATATGAATGTCGTACTCTTATCCGCTATCTTCACCACCGTCTATATCTGTGAAGACTTCTCCTTAGGAACAATCAAGAACATCTACGGAAAAGGATACACAAGAAATCAGGTCTACTTCAGCAAATATATTGTCTGTCTCATCTCAACTCTTATCATGAGCATCCTCTGTCTTCTAGTCTCTTACCTCTACGGAGTCATCTTCTGCACTCGGGATGCCATTTCAAAAGACGTCATCCTTTCTGTCGTTCTTCAACTGCTATTGATGATCAGTTTTGTCTCTATGTACTACTTTGTCTCCATGTCGATCGGAAAGCTTGGAATCTGCTTAGCCATCAATATCATCGCTCCTACCTTCCTCTCCTTGTTCCTTACTTTGATCGACGGACTGACCAAATGGGAAAAATTCCACTTCACCGATTATTGGCTTACCAATATGCTCACCGCCATCAAGGTCAGCGAAGTACAAAGCAAATATCTCTGGATTGCATTCGGAGGTGGACTTATCTATATCGCTATCTTCCTTGTCGCCGGATTCTTCATCAACAGAAGAAGAGAAATCAAGTAAGCAACTTCCTTCTACATATAGAAAAAGCCGGGCTTCCAAAGGAGCTCGGCTTTTTGGTTCTAAGTTTTTTGAAGGAAGAAGCTTAGGCTTCTAAGACATCCTTGGTCGCAACAACATCTGCGCCAGTAGAGAGTACATTCTCGATGATGACATCTCCGATATGGACCGGAGCCTTGATATCGACCTTGTCGATCTCTTCCATGACTTTCTGCATCAGTTCCTTAGGAACAGGATTGTTGGTCTTGACCGAGCAACGGGCAATTCTTCCGCCTTCGACTTTGACCGTCGATGTGATGGTTCTGACTGGATGGGTCGCTTCATTGATACCGTATGTCTTGCCTCTGAGGCAGGAATTTCCAGTGACTGTCATCGTATCGAGATCGACCGAAAGGGAACATCCTCTCGGGCATTGAATGCAGACAAAATTCTTTACCATAATCAGGCCTCCTCAATTTCGACTTTGATTTCCTTCTTTCCCTGGATGAGGGATTTGGAAAGGACGATCTTTTCCATTTCAGAAGGAATGATCTTCAGCTTTTCGACTTTCTTGATGACTTCGCCATCGGCAGAGACGATGACACGGCTGCGGTTGAACGGATGGCGGACACGGAAGGAGAACTCGAAGTTCTCATCTCCGTTATAGGCAACCTTCTGTGGGCAGAGATAAGAGACTCCATTGCCGACAACCGCAAGGGCACAGTCCGATTCAATCTCACCCTTCTGGATATAAGCTGCCGCATTCTTTCCGGCTTTCTCACCTTCCTGGGAGACATAGTCGACCAAGTCGTGGACCTGAAGGACATTTCCGCAGGCAAAGATGCCTTCGACGCTCGTCTCTAAGTTATCTTTGACAACAGCGCCTTTGGTTCTGCCGTCCAATTCGACATTGGCCTTCTTGGAGAGTTCATTTTCCGGAATCAGACCGACGGAGAGAAGCAGGGTATCGCAGTCAAAGGTGATCTCCGTTCCGGGAATTGGTCTATTCTTCTCATCGACTTTGGAAATCACGACCTGTTTGACACGGCGATGCTCTTCATCCGCGATGATGTCCGTGACGGTATGGGAGAGATAAAGCGGAATGTTGAAGTCGTTGAGACACTGAACGATATTACGGTTAAGACCATTGGAATAAGGACAGAGTTCAACATCGGCAAGGACAGTCGCACCCTCTAGAGTCATACGTCTTGCCATGATAAGACCGATATCACCCGATCCTAAGATGACAACTCTCTTGCCGACGAGATATCCGTCGATATTGCAGTACTTCTGTGCGGCACCGGCTGTATAGACACCGGCGACACGATCACCAGGAGTCGAGATAGCGCCACGGCTTCTCTCTCTGCATCCCATGGCAAGGACAATGGCTTTGGCAGAGATCTGCTCTAAGCCTTTCTCAGAGGAGAGAACGGTGACTACCTTATCGTTAGAGATGTCGATTGCCATCGTCTTGATGCGGACAGAGACACTAGTCTCTGCGACCATCTTCTCATAGCGACCTGCATATTCCGGGCCGGTCAATTCCTCTTTGAAACGGTGAAGTCCGAATCCGTTATGGATGCACTGATTGAGGATACCGCCCAGGGTATCATCTCTTTCGATGATAAGGATATCTTTGATGCCGCTCTGGTAGGCTCCATAGGCGGCAGCCAATCCGGCGGGACCTCCGCCGATGATGACTAAATCATGCTGTTCTTTCATTTTCTCTTCCCCTTCGTTTCTGAGACAACGACGCTCGATCCTGTGACATCCTGATAGACTTCATCGAAATTGAGATTTCTTTCTCTCTTGATGATTTCGAAGACCTTCGGGCCACAGAAGCCACCCTGGCAACGTCCCATGCCAGCATTGGTGCGACGCTTGACTGCATCGATGGTCTTAGCAGGGATCGGCTGATGGATCGCCTGGACGATCTCACCTTCTGTGACTGTCTCACAGCGGCAGATGACCTGACCGTATCTTCTGTCCTTCTTGATCCACTCTTCCTTTTCCTCATTGGACAAGGAGGAGAAGAATCCAGGAAGGCGATAATACTTGAAGTCTTTCTTCTCAACGAGTTTCTCACCCATAGCCTGAAGCATTCTGACCAGTTCTTTTCCAAAGGCAGGTCCCGAGCTTAAGCCCGGAGACTTGATGCCAGCGAAATTGATGAAATGAGGAAGGAAAAGACTCTCTTCGATGAGGAAGTCTTCTCTTCCTTCGATAGTGGCACGGACGCCGGCGAAGTTACGGATATTGTTTCTGTAATTGATATTGGCCGTGGTGCGCTTTGCCTGATCTCTTACATAGTCAAGAGCTTCCTGGCGGTTACCGGTATAGTCCTTGGAAGGAGTGTCCTTATTGGCATCCGGTCCAACGATGAGATTTCCGTGGACAGTCGGAGAGACCAAGACACCTTTTCCTAAGGAGCTCGGAGTCTGGAAGACAACATGATTGACTGTCTTTCCTTCTTCCTTATCCAATAGGTAATAGTCGCCTTTGACAGCGGTGATAGTAAAGGATTCCTCCTTCTTGTCCTTTAAGGCAAGACGGTAGATATCATCCGCATGCACACCCGCACAGTTGACGACAAATCTTGCTTTCACATCCTCTGTGGCCGTCTTGACAAGATAGCCATCCTCTTCTGTGTCGATAGCGAGGACCGGGCTATCGCTTAAGAAGCGGACACCGTTTGTGACAGCCGTCTCTGCCAAAGAGAGAGCAAGTTCCCAAGGGGAGACAACGCCGCAGCTTGGGGCATAAAGAGCATAATCGATCTCCTGATTGAGATTCGGTTCCATCTTGTGGACTTCTTCCTTACTCTTGAGGATGACAAGTCCAGGAACTCCGTTTTTGACACCGCGGTCATAGAGTTCATCGATCTTCTGATGCTCTTCTTCCGTAGAGCCGATGACCAAAGATCCGATCTGACGATAGTGGAAGTTAAGAAGTGGCTGCAAGTCATGAATCAGCTGACAGCCTTCCACATTAAGCCTTGCCATTTTGGTTCCAGGCTTCGGGTCATAACCGGCATGGACAATGCCGGAATTCGCTTTTGTCGTCTTCATCGCAACATCATTCTCTTTGTCGATCAAGATGACATTGAGCTTGTATTTTGAGAGCTCAAACGCCAAGGAGGCACCAGTGATACCAGCGCCTATGATAGCTATATCATATAACATATTTTGGTTTCCTAACCTTTCTGCAAAATATTATAAGCCATTTTTAAAAAATAGATACCGGAAAATGAAAATTTTGATGTTTTGTTTAATTTTTGCATATGGTAGGGCTTTTATTCATCAATGTTTTCTTTTGCATTTTCTTCTTGAAGGAATAAGAAAAGAAGGGATCTCTCCCTCCTATCTATTCTGCATTTTTCAGAAAAGAATCTCTTTTACGACCTCGTCGCTAAGAAGGTCGTATAAACGGATACCTTTTTCATTCATGACCATATAGGAATGTCTTCCGTCCTTCGGAAGGGAGACAGAGCCAGGATTGGCTAAGATCAGGTCATCCTTCTTTTCAAGAACACCGATATGGGTGTGTCCCTGAAGGAAGATGTCCCCACAGGACTTAGGAAGATTATCAAAGGAATAGTGATGCCCATGCGTCATTGTGACAAGGTGGGAGAAGACATAAAGCTGTGAAATCTCGGAGAACGGAAAGAGGGATACCATCTGATCCACTTCGCTTTCACAGTTTCCTTTGATGGCGATCAGTTTGTCCGCATAGGAGTTGAGAAGCTTGACCACTTCCTTCGGGCAGTATTCTTCCGGGGGATCGTTTCTTGCTCCGTTATAATAGCAGTCACCTAAAAGGATGATCCTATCCGGATGGTAGATCTCCGTCTTAGAAAAAAACATCTTTGCGTATTTCAGCGAGCCGTGAATATCACTTCCAATGAGCAGATTCATCTTTCTTTCCTCCTAAAATTCAAGTTTCTGAATGACACCTCTTGTCCGATAGTCGTAAAGCTTTAATCCTTTTTCGTCCATGACTAAGTAGGAGTGGATTCCATCTCTTGGATGCGCGAAACTTCCAGGATTTGCGATGATCCTTCCACCGTTTTCTCTTGTCAGCGTGGACATATGTGTATGTCCGAAAAAGAAGATATCATAAGGAAGCTCATATGTATAGGGTGACTCGTAATGTCCGTGAGAGAGGACGATCACTCTGCCAAACTGATAGTCTAAATTGACATAGGGCATCAGAAAGCGGGCATGTTCAATTTCGCTTTCCGAGTCGCAGTTACCAGCGACGGCAACAATCTTTTCCGAGAGGGGATTGAGTATCTCAATGCTGTCAAAGAGAAGGTCACCTAAAAGGTAGAGCTTATCAAACTCTCCTTCCTTGAAGAGTTCGACAAGGGCTTCCGTATAGGCGATATCACCGTGAAGATCGGATGCAATCAGTATTTTCATACACACAATTATAGAAAGGGAAAGGGAAATTGAAAAGAAGGAAACGTTTCCTTTTTTCAATTTTATGGCTATGCTATCATTGTTGTGAATTGTGAGGTATGCCTATGGATTTTCTCTTCGCATCGGATTTTGATGGTACATTCTACTTCCATGACGGCTTCCATAAAGAAGACATCGAAAGCATTCACACCTTTCAGAAGAAAGGCTACCGATTCGGTCTCTGTACCGGAAGATCCTATGAGGGTGTGATGTCTGTATCAGAAGACTTGATCGATTATGACTTTTATCTGTTAGTCACAGGATCCTATCTTTTAAGAAAAGACAGAAGCATCCTTTATGAGTTTCCTATCGACAAAAAGACAGCAAAAGAGATCTATGCTCTTTATCAAGGTGACGATTCCATTGCCATCAATACAGGAAAAGATTATGTCTTCACCAGCGATAGACTAGATGTTTTCCATACACCGCTTCTGCCTTTTCCGGAGAAAGAGAACATCTACTGTGTCTCTGTCTGTTATCCATCGATACAAGAAGCATCAGAGGAAAAGAAAAAGATTGAGGCATCCTACCCTTCTCTTACCGCCCATCAGAACGGGACCTATCTCGATATCACAGACAAGGTCTGCTCCAAAGGGAATTCGATCGAGATTCTGAAGAAGGAATACGAAAAGCCGTTTGTCTTCGGTATCGGAGACAACTTCAACGATATCACACTGCTAGATCATGCAGATGTATCCTTCACTTTCACCTATTCCGATGAGGAAGTGAAAAAACACGCTGATTACATCGTAAGCAATCTAAAGGAAGCAATCGAGATTGCCGAAACGATCATCTTGAAAGTATCGCGATGACTTCCTCTTGTCTTCCCCCAACCATGTATGGGACTCTGTCCTTGGAGATATAGACATCAGTTTCGCTTCTCATTCCAAAGTCCGGAGCATAGATTCCCGGCTCTAGAGAGAAGGAAGTGTTTTCGATGAGGCTTCTCTCCTCATGGGATTCATAATCATCGATATTCGCACCCGGCCCATGCGGAGAGACATCCTTGGAGATATTGTGCCCGGTACGATGGATGAAGTATTCTCCGTATCCAGCTTTTTCGATAACCTCTCTTACGACGTCATCCACTTCATATCCTTTGACATCGCGATGGGGAAGATTCTCTTTGAGATATTCAAATCCGCTGTCGACAGCTTTTCTGAGAATGGAAAATCTATCTTTTACCTTTTCAGGAACACTTTCTCCGACATATCCCATCCAGGTGATATCTCCGTATACGCTGTTTTCGATATTTTTCTTTGCCCACATATCGATCAGGACGACATCCCCTTTATGGATTTTGGAAGAGACGTCTTCACTCGGCCCATAATGCGGATCGCTGGCGTTTTGATTGACGGCGACAATAGCAGGGTCATCATAGATATATCCTTCCTCGTGAAGTCTATTGCAGATGAAAGACTGAACTTCATATTCGTCTGCTTCTCCTTTGCTTAGGATATCCTCTTTGATTTTAGAGAACGCCTCATCTTTGATCTTCAAAAGCGTATTGCAGGCTAATACCTGTGTCTTCTCCTCTTCTTCCGTAAAGGCAGCATAGAGATACTGCTGCATATCCGCGCTGGATTCTACTTTATGGCCTAAGGAGAGGAGATATTCTACGCTTCCATAGTCGGCAAGAGAGACGCGTGGAAGCAGGCCGTCTGTTGAGATATCCATACAGAGGACAGGATAATCCTTCAAAAAATCTTTCTCGAGTTCGAGCATCTCTTTCCAGGTCTTATAGACATGAAGATCAAACTGCTTTGTGATCTTTTCCTGATTCAAAAATACGGTATCGATCTTATGGCAGATAAGAAAGGGTTTCTTCTCTTTTGGTATGACCATGATGATCTTTCTTGTGAGCATCAGATTTCCTAACAAAGATACCATGATTGGATTTTTGTTCTCATAGTCGACTAAGACCCAGCAAGAAGAGAGAGGGAGTCTATTCTGTATTTCTTTGATTTTATTTGACATGTGTTTTACCATCCTATGGATAGTTTAGCACAGCAAAAGGGAAGCGACTCCTGAGAAGAGAAAAGGAAGAGAAGAATATTTTTAAAGTGAGAGGTAATATCATCGACATTTGTTATAAAATACATAGGTCTAGGGGGAACTGGCATGAATCTGAAAAAGAAAAAGATGAAGACCATCGCCAAAATCCTTTTTGCCATCTGCTATTTCGGATGTTGTCTTGTCCTCATTGTAGAAGCGGCGCTTCCAGGAAGTGTTTCCTCCAATCAGAGCAATACAATAGGCGGAGGGATTGCCGATATCATCAATAACGGCGCCGGAGACCAGTCCGTCCTGATCAAGCCCACCGGAATCAAAATAAAGAAACCCGATTCCACATCACTTTCTGTCGGGGATACCCTGTCCTTAGAGACGACAATCGAACCTGAGAATTGCTCCTTCCAATCCGTCTCCTTTCAAAGTGCAGATGACTCTGTCTTAAGCATCGATGAGAAAGGAAAAGTAACGGCGAAGAAGGAAGGAAAAGCAGTTGTAACGGTTCACTCTGCTTCCTATCCGGATATTAAGGACACCATCACTTTCTCTGTTTTTGACATCAAGGAGACAGCCATCTCATCAACAGTAAAGAATCTGACTGAAAATGAGGATGGATATTACCTTCTTCAGGCGAACCACTCTTATCCGATAGAGACGGTATTTACTCCATCTAATACAACCGATCAGTCTCTATCCTATTCTCTATCCTCTGAGAGGCTGACAGAGGAAGAGATACCGGATTATGTAACGATCAGCAATGATACGATCTATGCGAAGAAGAAGACAGCGGAGGATACATCAATCGACGTCATTGTCTCTTCCAAAAACGGATTGACATCCTCTCTATCATTGAAGATAGAGGAGAACAAAGAAGAAGTCATTCCACTAGAATCCATATCCTTAGAAAGCAAGACAGCAGAAGCCTATTTTCTTGCCGTAAAGGAAACGATAGAGTTCACATCGAAATACAAAATCAGCTATTATCCTAGTAGTGCCACCTATAAGAACTATCGCTTGGAATCCTCTGACCCTTCCATCATCAAAGTGACTGGAAACAAGATCACCGGTGTCAGTATCGGTGAATGCGATATCCGAGTCTATTCCACCATTTACGATGTCTCTTCCTCAATCCGAGTCTCAGTGAAAGAGAGAGTATTAGAAAGAGTCAGCATCTCGCTAAACTATCTTTCAGAACCGAAGATTAGAAAAGGAAACACATCCTATATCCGTTACTCATCCGCCTATCCGAACAATTCCGATTCCATCCTTCAGAAGCTCTACGATTTCAAGTCCAGTGATGAGAGTATTCTGACTATAGACTCAACAGGAAAAGTGACAGCAAAGGAAGAAGGAACAGCTACTGTCACCATGAACTTCTATCGTTCCAAAGAGGAGATGGAGAAAGGGGATGCACTGCTTTCCTGCAGTATAGATGTCACGGTCTTTGTACCGAGCAAGATCAATGCGATTGACTATACCAATACCCTGGATGAGACCGATGACAACAGTCATATTCTCTACAACGGGAAGTCTTACAACCTATCCTCATATATCAAAATCGCTAATCTATATGATTTGGATGGAAACAAGGTTGACGCAAAAAAAGAAGGAATCTCTACCTCATTGACATATACTATCGTGGATAAGTCGGGTACCACGAGTGACTTATCCTCTGTCAATATAACCGATGGCATCCTTTCCACAAAAGGAAATGATAGCTGCGGCAGTATCACAATCGAATATTCCCATCCGGAATCCGGACTATCGGAATCCATTTCCTATACTCTTCTTAACGAGATGAATCCTATCATCGAGAACGAGGATGATATCGATTCCTTTTCCTCGGCCTCTTCAAAAGCCGAATTCGACGGAAAGGAATACGATGTTCTATCGACAGAGTTAAATCTCTATGTTGCTTCAAATGCGACGGTTCGTTTTGAAGACAATGCCGATTATGCTTTCCGGCTTTCCGATAACGCATCCCGATATCTGAATATCACTTCCCTTTCCTCCTCTTCTCTTTCCCTTAGAGGAGTGGATGAAGGAAGTCTCTTCCTTCTCATCACACCGATTTATGATGGAACAGAGATTCTAAGTGCAAGCAAAATCATGAAGATTGCTGTCCATCATAAAGTCGCCACTTCCTTCTCTCTCCAGCTTTTTGAAAAGGACAGTGAAATCAACCTATCGGAAAAGACAGAGGAGAACGGAGATGTCTCTTTATCGGTCTATATCGATTCCTCTATCCACATGGAGGCTGTTTTCTTCCCCTTTGCCAGTCCAACCAATTACAGGCTGAGTGTAAGATCCGATCATAACGACATCGGGACTTACAAGGATTCTCTCTTCCGATTTGACAAGGTCGGAAAAGTATCCTTTGTCATCCAGGAGGAAGTATCTCAATACAGTAGGAAAGTCACATTCTATGTCATCAACCGAGTCAAACTGAAAGAGAATCCAATCTCAATTGAGCAATCTAAGGCAAGCTATGACAAAGAGAGCAATACCTATCATATCGAAAACGGAACATCTGCCAAGATCATTACAAACTTCGAGGAATCCTCTACTTTCCAAAGCGTGAAATACACGAGTTCCGATGAGGAAATACTGAAAGTCGGAGATGATGGTGTGATCACTCCTTTCAAGGCAGGTAGCTGTGACATCACCTGTCTTATCAACGATAACAACAGCATCGATTACCAAATCAGTGTCCATATCACAGTCGATAAAAAGAATCTGATCAGCAATATGACCTCCTTCCTCTACATGATCCGAAAAGGGCTAGGTCACTTCGGTGCCTTCTTGATCACTGCTGTCTTTTCCGTCCTCTTCTATCTTTTCCTCTTCGAAGACAAGAGAAACTGGTTCTTTTCGATTCCCTTTATTTATCTGCAGGGACTCTTTGTCGCGGAGCTGACGGAATTCATTCAGTTATTCACTCCGAATCGTTCTGGTCTGTGGAGTGATGTCATGATCGACTTCACCGGCTTTTCCATCGGTGCATCCCTGACTCTTCTTATCATCTTCCTCTACTACCTCATCCAATATTTTTTGAAAAGAAAGAAAGAGAAAAATAAGGAATAGATTCCTCTTTTTTCTGAGGTAATCCTTATTTAATATATATTATTCCTTAAAGCAGGCTTAAAATCCCTTCTTTTATTTTCTATGTACATTCTCTATGCAAAAGCTAAAATGAAAGCGCTTTTTTGTTTTTGACTTTTTATTGCATTTATCCGATATTTTCCCATTT
>CAVJZP010000042.1:0-15172 GCA_963654365.1 Oscillospiraceae bacterium | reverse complement strand
AATCAGATGTGTCCGTTCCAGTTGCAACTGGATCTGTCTGCATACTGTGATGTTCTGATCTGTGACTACTCCTATGTCTATGACTATCATGACAAATTATGTCTGGAAGAGAGCGGCATCAAAGAGACGCACTCCTATCTTCTTGTCGATGAATGCCATAACCTTCCTGGCAGAGTGAGAAGCATGTACTCTCTTGAACTCTTCTTAAGTGAGATAAGGGAAGCTTTGAATTTCTGCATCTCTCCTCTATTTGAGATGCTTCACGCGGACTTAAAAGATCTGATAAAACGAATAGAGGACTTGGATGTAGAGGATATCGCTAGAGAAATCCATGAAAGCAATCTCTATCAGATCAAGCAAATTCCAGAGAAGATCTCCGCGGATATCGAAGACTGTGTTTCCGATATGAGGGAACTGATGAAGAAGACTCCAAGTCTACTCGATGACAAGTTTTTAGAGTTCTTCTATGCGATGAATAGTTTCAGTTATCTCTCCTCATTATTAGAGGACGATAATCTAGGCAAGGCGTTCTATTGCTATGTCACAAAAAGGGACGATGAGATTCAGTCGATCCGCATCATGAATCTCGATAGCCGTCCTCTGATTGTAGAGGGTTCGGAATTCTTTGAATCCGTTGTCTATTTCTCGGCCACTTTATCTCCAAAGGATTACTATATCGACCTATTAGGCGGAGATAAGAACGATCTCTCCAACCGACTGATCCTCGATTCCCCTTTCCCGATGGAAAACCGAAGAATCTTCTTCGATACGAATCTTTCCCTTCGCTATAAGGATCGGGATAGGACTCTTTATTCGGTCTATTCCTTAGTCAAAGCGGCAACTGAGATGAGAAAAGGAAACTATTTTGTCTTCTGTCCATCCTTCGATTATCTCGAAAGGCTCTCTTCCTTCTTTTCTCAGGAAGAGGAAGAAGGAGTGAAAGTCATCTCACAGACTCGCTACATGAAAGAGAATGACAAGCAGACCTTCCTAGACAATTTCAGATCGACGAATGAAGAGACGACCATTGGACTATTAGTCCTTGGCGGTGTCTTCTCCGAGGGTATCGATCTTGTCGGAGATAGGCTGATCGGTGCTATCATCATCTCGGTCGGTCTACCGCAGATCAACTTTGAAAGAGACCGTCTGAAAGACTATTTCAATACGAATGAAGAGGATTCTCAGGCAGGGTTCCATTACGCCTATACCTATCCTGGGATCAATAAAGTCCTTCAGGCAGCAGGAAGAGTCATAAGGACAGAGACGGACAAAGGATTTGTCCTCTACATCGATTCAAGATACCGTCAGAGCAATTATAGCAGTATCATGAAAGAGATCTATCCGGATGGAATCCACATCGTCTCACCGAGCCAACTGAAGATGAAGTTACGTGAATTTTGGAAGGAGAACAACGAAAAATGAACTTTGATCAGAAACATACCAGAAACTTCTGCGTCGTCGCCCATATCGATCATGGAAAGTCCACTCTCTGTGACAGAATCCTAGAGAAGACAGGAGCGGTCGAAGTCCGTGAGCTTCAGCCTCAGCTTCTCGATGACATGTCCATCGAAAGAGAGAGGGGAATCACGATCAAGCTCAATGCGGTCAATGTCACCTACAAAGCAAAAAACGGAGAGACGTATCTTTTCAATCTGATCGACACTCCCGGTCACGTCGACTTCACCTATGAGGTCAGCCGTTCCTTAAGCGCCTGTGAAGGCGCCATTCTTGTCGTGGATGCCACACAAGGCGTTCAGGCACAGACTTTGGCAAACGGATATCTTGCCATTGATAACGGGCTGAAACTTCTCCCTGTCATCAACAAGGTCGACCTTCCTTCCGCTGATGTGGAGCGATGTCAGTTGGAGCTTATCGATACACTATCGATCGATCCGGAGACGGTCATTCCCGTCTCTGCAAAGACCGGTGTCGGTATCGGAGAACTATTAGAGCATATCGTAAGTGATCTTCCTTCTCCTAACGGAGATGAGAGTAAGCCTCTGAATGCACTGATCTTCGATTCCCGTTTTGACTCCTACCGAGGTGTCATCATTCTGATCCGTATCTTTGATGGAACCATCAAAGTAGGAGATAAGATCAAGCTCCTTTCCAATGGTAATATCTATCAAGTAACGGAACTTGGAATCCGTACACCAAAGGAACAGAAGGTGGACTCGCTCAAAGCCGGTGAAGTCGGTTATCTTGCCGCCTCCATCAAAAACATCAAGGATGTCCAGGTCGGCGATACGATCACAACTTTCGAAAACGGAGTGACCACTCCCTTAAAAGGCTTCAGAAAGACACAGCCGATGGTCTTCGCTGGGCTTTACCCGAGCGACAACAAGGACTTTGAAAACCTTCATAACGCCTTGGACAAGTTATCGTTAAACGATGCCGCCTTAGTCTATGAGCCAGAGACCTCGGTCGCCTTAGGCTCTGGTTTCCGCTGTGGCTTTTTAGGACTGCTTCACATGGAGGTCGTACAGGAAAGACTCGAAGAGGAATTTGATCTCGATATCATGTGCACCGCACCTTCTGTCGTCTACGAAGTCACCTTCACAGACGGTACCGTAGAATACATTCAGAATCCGGCAGATTTCCCACGCGACAGAACGAAGATCAAAGAGACCGCGGAGCCTTTTGCAGATGTCACCATCATGGCGCCAAAAGATTTTGTCGGAAATATCATGACGCTCTGTCAGGCAAGAAGAGGAATCTTTGATGTGATGAACTATATCGATGAAACGCGTGTAGAGCTGAAGTATAAGATGCCTCTTAGCGAAATCGTCTTCGACTTCTTCGATAGACTCAAATCCGTCTCCCAGGGATACGCTTCACTTGACTACACTCCGATCGGATATGAGAAGAGCGATGTCGAAAGAATGGATATCCTGTTGAATGGAGAAGCGGTCGATGCATTGACGACGGTCATCTTCCGCCCGACTGCATATTCAAGAGCAAGAGCGGTCGTCGACAAGCTCAAAGATGTCATCCCAAAACAGCAGTTTGAGATTCCAGTTCAGGCCGCCTTCGGAAGCAAGATCATCGCTAGAGCGGATATCAAATCCGTCAGAAAAGACGTCCTTGCCAAATGCTATGGCGGTGATATCTCAAGAAAGAAGAAGCTTTTGGAGAAGCAGAAGAAAGGTAAGAAGAGAATGAAGGAATTCGGTAAGGTTCAGGTTCCACAGGAAGCCTTCATTGCGATGCTGACGGTGGACGATACACAAAAGTAGTAAAAAATTAGTATATATTCCATCGATTACTGTATAATATTTTCGTATGAACAAAATTGAGATCGGTAAGAAGTACACAGACTCCTCCTATGCATCGAGAGAGGATGTGGAACAGAGCTACAACAGCGATGACGTGAAGAACATTTGGGACAATGTTCTTCTTTACCGCTCCTTCTATGATGAGGAGACGGATCTCATCGACAAAGAGAGCAACCATTACAAGGTATGTCTGACAAAGAATATCCTCTCGGAATGCTATAACCTTCAGACTCGTATCATTGAAAGGCTTTTGTCCTATTCCCATTTGGAGAAGGATCTTTCCGCTTTATTTGCCGTTGAGCAATTGAAGAAGTCTCTTTCTCAGACAGCACAGTTCAATAGCATCATTGTCTCTGATGCGATCTTAGAGAAGATCTCCAGAAACGAATTAGAGAACGCAACACCGAAGCATTTTACCTTGCTCGCCTATGAGAAGGCGTTTCGCTATTCTCTTTCCCTTGAAAAATTTGATCTAAGTGCGATGGAAAACATCAATAAGATCCTATCGGGTGAGGACATCGAGTCTTCTCCTTCCTATCGAAAGGAGAACAATGCGGATGTCATCAATCCGCTGATTCTCCCTTCTTATCCGGATATTCCAAAGCATTTTGAAGCCTTATTCTCCTTCCTCTCTCAGGAAGAGATTCCGCTTCTTGTCCGGGCATTGGGAATCATCTACTTCTTCTCCTATCTTAGACCGTTTGAACTCTTCAACGAGGAGACTGCCGGTCTTGTCGCCAAATCCTACTTGAAATGCAATCATTTATCCTATTTCGGATTCTTCCTTCCTTTTGAGTCTCTTTCCTATACGACTTCCGCTTCCTATTTCAAGAAGCTGAAACAGGCAGAGACCTCTTTGGATCTTACCTACTTCCTAGAAGCGACGATTCGTTTCCTTCACTATGGATTTGATCTCACGGAAAAGGATTTCCTCTCCTTTGAGGAGAAGAACAAGGAAAGAGAGATCTCTTCCTCTCTGAAAGAAGAAAAGAGCGATACTGCTTCTAACAGTGTTGTCTTTGCTCTTCCGGATTTCCCGACCATGCATAGTGAGAGTGAGATTGAGATACTGGCAAAGAAACTGATGTCGGTCTATCCACAGTTAAAGAAAAAACAGGCTCATTTCTATGCTGGTCACTGCCAAGTCGGTCTCAACTATACGATCGAGCAGTTCAAGAAGGAAGAGAAGTCGGTCTATGAGACGGCCCGCACTTCCATGGAAGATTTAGCCAATCGCGGTTTTTATAAAAAACTTCAGATCGGCAAGAAGTTTGTCTATACTCCTATCCCGCTAAAAGAGATCAATGACTGAGTCATTATATATTCACATTCCTTTCTGCAGCCATATCTGTTCCTACTGTGATTTTCCAAAAGTGCTCACAGGCACTTTTTCCGAAGAAAAATATATCGATTGCCTTCTCGATGATATCGAGAAACAGTCGATAAAAGACCACTCTTTGAAGACGATCTATATCGGTGGAGGTACACCAAGCGCACTGTCACTTTCCTCATTAGAGCGACTGTTATCGTATCTCGACTTCCGTTTTTCTCCCTTGTTGGAGTTCACCATGGAAGCCAATCCAGAATCCTTATCGATAGAGAAGATTAAGATACTGAAGAAGTACCATGTAAACCGTGTCTCCTTAGGAGTCGAATCTACTTCTGAAAAGATCCTTTCTCATCTCAATAGGAAACATACCTTAGAGGATGTCACCTCTGTCATCAGAAATCTAAGAGAATACGGATTCGATAACATCAATCTCGACTTCATCTATGGAGTCGATACGATGGAGAAAAAGGATTTAGAAAAGGATATCGCTTATGCTATCTCCTCTCATGTTGAGCATCTCTCTTTCTACTCTCTTCAGATTGAAGAGGGAACTGTTTTCTATAACAGAAAAGTCCAGGCAAAAAGCGATGAATTGATGGCTTCTATGTATGAGACAGTCTTAAGGGAATTGGAAAAGAATGGATACCACAGGTATGAGGTATCCAACTTTGCACAACCGGGAAAAGAAAGCCTTCATAACCTCACCTATTGGCATGACGAGGAATATTATGCGGCTGGGCTCGGTGCGAGCGGATATGTCCGTTCCACCCGTTTTAAAAACACGTTATCGATGAATCGATACCTAGAAGGAAACTATCGACATGATGAAGAAGCGATATCTATCTACGATCATGAGTTTGAATATATCATGCTGCATCTTAGACTAGAAAAAGGATTCTCGTTATCCGAGTTTGAATTCATCTTTCAGAAAGACTTCCTTTCCTCTTACAAGGAGAACATCGAGAAGGTAAAAGACTACGTCCAGATAAAGGATGGCTACTTCTCTATCAAAGAAGAATATCTCTATACGATGGACAATATCCTTCTATCTCTACTGAAGCTTCCGGAAGACATCGAAAAAGAGGGAGAATCACCGCTCCCATTGGGGATTCAGTGATTAAGGTTCTAGACAAGGAAAGAACGCAGTCATTGAGTTGGCTAGGCTTATTTCCTTTGTATTGCTCGTTTTGAATAATGACTTTTGTAAACGTTTTAACGCTTGGAAGAGTAGCGTTTAGTGAAATCCCTGCTTGTGAATAGCGAAAACAATGTTGCACTTTGTAGAAAAATCATTGCCGCAAACGAGAGGATTACACGCGTTGTAATCGCGAAAGCATCAGCATAGAGCCGGTTATTTTACGATCGAAAAAGCCTTCTTTCCTATACCTTCTAAAAAACTCTCTTACAGTTGTAAACGCCAACTGTTCTTAGGCAATTACTCATCGTAAACGTAGGTGCGTTCCGTCGTTAAAACATTCAAAGTATGAGATAAACTGCCAAAACATAGAACAAGACATGCGTTTTGGCATTTTATCTGCACTTTTAAGTTGATTTACCAAATCTTATTTATTCCCTTAAATATAAGAGTCATTCAAGAAAGATAGGAGATTTTATCATTCACGCATCCGTTTTAGACAGTCACCTGAGCTTATTCAAACAGATCGTCTAACGTGATAACGTTAGAAAAAATACCATTGTATTCGCTGTTTGCGAGCCCATAAGTCGTAATCAGGACGCTTCTTATTGAAAATTTCTTGTTAGTTTCGTTTTCTAATTGCGAAATTCTATACCTGATTTTTCTATCCATTTGCTTATCTATGGTAAGTTCGGAACCATAGAATTTGATTTCACACATATTTATGATGTTATCATTGCGTTTGATTATCATATCTATTTGCAAACCATCAGAATCATCTGGGTAGGTCTTAGACCAGGAAGACTGTTCTGAATTGACCCCCGCTATTTCTAACGCTTTTTTGATTTGGGCTATATGAGAAAAGCAAATATTTTCAAAAACGAGGCCTTTCCATGACACGATGGCTTGGTTAGAAATGTTAGATAACCAAAAATCTTCACTCAAATTTGGCGATTCTTCCATGAATTTTAAATAAAAATTGCAAAATTGATCAATCACCTTATAGTGTTCTATTTTTTTGCCAAACGGAACGTATCTTTCAATGAAATCGCTTGAAACTAAAGCGTTGAGAGCGCTCGTTAACATGCCATTCGAATCTATTCCAAGCTCTTCGACAATCTGTTTTCTTGTGCAGCCAATGCGCTTATTGCCGATCACCTTAATCAAGGCTTTCATGAATCCCCCATTTGCAAAAACGGAAGCGAATAATCTATCGAATTCGTCATTCAAAGGCGCATTTTTCTTAAAAAAGAGGTTATCTATGTTTTGCGCAAGACTGTATCCTTTATAAAAATAGCTCAAGTAATACGGTATACCGCCACAGATCATATATGCTGACGTTATGTCGTATCTAGAAAATTTGATATCATTCTCTGAAAAATATTGTTCGCATTCTTTTAATGTGAATGGTTCTAATTTAATTTCGCATGTGAGCCTGTTATATAATCCACCATGATTATTGATAAGCTTATCCGTAATCCACGAAGTCGCACTGCCACATACAACAAGCATAAGATTTTTTCTTGAGCAAGCCCAATTATTCCAGAATGATTCAAAAGCGGACATAAAACCTGATTTTGGCGTGTCTAGCCAAGGAAGTTCATCTATGAATATTAGTTGCCTGCTTCCATCATCAACGCTTTTCAGATATAACTCTAGCATTAAAAAGGCGTCAAACCAATTGGTTGGGCATTTTTGAGGTTCCATTCCACTATAAATTAATGAGTTATAGAAGCTTTTTAATTGATATTTCAATTGACTTTTCATTTTTGAAGATTTGAATTCCAAAAGGGAGACGCCAGAGTGTTTGAATGTAATCTTATTGTTGAAAACTTCATTTATCAGATATGTTTTGCCAACTCTTCTTCTACCATAGACCGCAACAAAGTGTGCTTTGTCATCGTTATAAAGTCTGTTCAATAATTCTGCTTCCTTTTTTCTTCCAATCATCGCATTCATACCTCCTATCAATATTATAATATGATGGAAAAGGCCATACAACTAAAAATGTCAGATAGACTGCCAAAATATATTAAAAAATATATAATTTGGCAGTTTATCTCTCTATTTTTATGAGTAAAACTGCCAAATTATATTTTTATAAGTTTTGTTGTCCTAGAAAAAATCAATCGTTTACGGTTAGGTGGCTATTGCAGTTATACAAAATTCTTAGAGTAAATTAAAGCGCAATAAAAGACAAAGGAATTAACCACAATGGCCTTTCAAACCTAGCAACTGGACGAATTGTGGAACCTTTAAAAGAAAACATCCTAATGAATTGGCTCATAAGAAAAACAGTTGTTTGGAAGTGGTGAAAAAATTAAGTTTGTCCTCTCTTTATTTAGGCCTGCAAAAAAAGACAAACGCGAGTTACATAATCGGAATGCATTAGGTTCCTGGCCATATCGTTATATTGGCACAAATGGATGTTGCCCATAATAGGAAAAGAATGCAGGCGAATTTCATTTTCTTTTCTACACTTGGCCATTTCTAGCGATATATCTAGTGGAGGCCAATATGAAACTGAACGAATTTATCAAACGAAGAGCTGTCTGTCTTTTCTCTCTTTTTCTTCTCAGTGTCATTTATGCACTGATCATTCCGAATACGGTCTTAGCTGTCTTATGTTTTCTTCTTTCCTTTTCTCTTTCCTTCTATGCCTTATATGTCTATGAGAAGAAGTCATTAGCCTTAGAGAAGGAGATATCTGCATATTCCTTCTTCTCTTCTTTTCTCAACTCTTTGATGGCACAGATACCGACAAAGCAAAGCTATGAGTTTGCTTTACAGTATCTTCTCTCCTATCAGGAATCCGTTCCTTTTGAAAGCATCAAAGAGAATCCAAGTCTTTTATCCCTCTACTCTTATCAGCCTTACTTTGAAAGGATTTTTCTGAAAGACAAGAAGGAAGAAGCACACCTAGCAGATTATGTGCCTTTAATCAATTCCTTAGAGGAGAAAAATAGCAACTATAAAAGCCGATTGGAAAAGAATGAGAAGAGCTACCGCTTCTTCCTTCTTGTCCTTCTTTCCTTTTTCCTTCTGATCCTTGCTCTGTTTCTCATCAATTCCTCATTGACTGAATTGACGAAGAACACAGTTTACTGTGTCTTCTCCTTCCTTCTTCTTCCATTTCTTTTTCCGAGTTATCTTTTCTTCCTTATCCAGAAAAACAAGAAAGGAGACAGGCAATGAAAAATCCATTCAAAAGAAAGAAGACGGTAAAAGAAAAGAAGAAAATCGAAATCAATGAAATCCTCTTCTATGTTCCTCTTCTTTTCTCGCTTCTTCTTTGTTATTTCATCTATTCTAAGACGGATCAGATTTTACCCTGTGCTCTTTTTCCGCTTTCTGCTTTAGCTCTCTCTCTTCTTTTCCGGAAAGAGAGGAAAGAGAAGGAGAAGGGATTGGATGATGTCCTTCTCTTCTACAATCATTTTCTCTACTTCTCCTCTTTGGAAGAGGATTATGTATCCGGTTTCTCATCGGCGATCGACGCTCTTCCTATCTGTGACTTGAAAGACAAGCTAAAAGACTATCAGGAACAGGAGAACAAGGAGGAGATTCCTTTGTCCGTGAATAAAAAGCAGTCAGAATTTGCTCTTATCTCCTTCATAAGCCTTCTTCTTCATAATGAGGAAGAATACTCCTATCAAACAACAATAGAACTGAAAAGGAAGATTCTCCTTTTTGAAAAGGATGCAAAAGAGAAAGAGGAAAACAGTCCTCTTGTCATCCCATCTCTTCTTCTTTCTCTTTATGTCTTCCTTTTCCTCTCGATGCTTTTCTGATATGAGGTATGATTCCTATTCTTTTCTTCCTCTTTTTCTCTTCTTTTTCCTTTCTGTTTTTCACGACTTATCGATCCGGAGTGAATTCTATCTTCACGCTGAAACGGATGCGATGACAATAAAGCGCAACATCGACAATGAGGTCTCTATGGAGAAGGGAATTCATGACGATATCTATTTCGTCTGCCTTTCTGGATGTCGGGATGATTTAATAACTTACTTCCCCACGATTCAGTTTGCTCTGAAATCTAGAAAAACACGGATATTTTCCCCATCTCCTTATTCGATTCGCTATACATACAATCGACAAGAAAACACTTTTGCGATATACTAAATACTTGTCTAAGGACAAAATGCTTTTTTATATCAAGAGGTGAATTATGAACATTATCGACGATTTGGAAAAAAGAGGACTTTTGGACAATTTCTCTGACAAAGAGAAGATCCATGAGCTGTTTGATACTCCTCAGACTCTCTACTGCGGATTCGATCCGAGCGCGAAGTCTCTTCAGTTAGGAAACTTCATCATGATCACGATCCTTCAGAGACTTCAGAAGGCGGGTCATAGAGTCATCGCCATGCTTGGCGGTGCTACGGGCATGATCGGAGATCCTTCCGGAAAGAAGGCAGAGAGAAAGTTCCTTTCTCCCGATCAGGTCATGGAAAACGCCGAATGCATCCGTAAGCAGCTGAGCAAATACATCGACACTTCCGATCCGAACAAGGGAATGATCCTCAATAACTATGAATGGTGGAGCAAGACCAACATCCTCTCCTTCTTAAGAGATTACGGAAAGAACTTCCAGATCGGATACATGCTCTCTAAGGATATCGTAAAATCCCGTTTGGAAGCTGGTATCTCCTATGCGGAATTCTCCTACATGATCCTTCAGGCCGGAGACTTCGATAATCTCTTCCGCGATTATCACTGCACCATGCAGTTCGGTGGCGGAGACCAGTGGGGAAATCTCACTACCGCCTTAGACTTCGTCAAGAAAAAGGAAGGATCCGACTGCGGAGCAGAGGTTTTCTCTTTCAAGCTGATCACCGATAGCCAGGGCAAGAAATTCGGAAAGAGCGAATCGGGAGCTCTCTATCTCGATCCGACGATGACGACTCCCTATCACATCTATCAGTACTTCATGAACGTCTCCGATAGCGATGTCTTAAAATATCTCTACATCTTCGATGATAGACCGATTGAAGAGATCGATAGCATCTATAAGGCTCACTTAGAGCATCCGGAACTGAGAAGCGGTCAGAAAGAGCTTGCCCGTGTCATCGTCACAAGACTGCACGGCGAGAAAGCGGCCGATGACTGCCTGAAGATGTCCACTGCTTTATTCGCGGACTCCTTCCAGGGATTAGATGCCTCCTCCTTAAAGGAACTCACCGACGGGCTTGTCGTTGTCGATGAGACCGAGAATGTCAACATTCTCGATGCCCTCATTAAGACCGGTCTTGCCAAAAGCAAGAGAGAGGCCAGAGAGTTTGTCAGCGCTGGTGCTGTCAAAGTCAACGGCGAAAAGATCTCCGATTTAGAAAAGGTCCTCACCAAGGATGACGCTTTAGATGGCGGATATCTCTTCATCAAGAGGGGAAAGAAGCTCTACGCTGTCTTAAAGTACTAAGCCAAGAAGTCTTGAATGGCTTGGATTACTTCCTCATTATAGGGATACATCTTCCTTCTATCTAACGAGGAGATGAATTCCTCTATCTTCTGACTCTTATCCTCTCCTTTAGCGGAGAGGATTTTTTGATATTCTTCGATGCTTCTTGCATAATTCTCTAATCCTTTCTTAGCGATAAGAGAGTTATGTTCTCCCTTCTCTGTGACAAAGAGATGGATATGGCTGTCTTTCTTCTTAGCAAGCATTTTCGCAATGCTGTTTTTATAAGGGACAACCTTGTCATCCAGGGAATGGATGACAAGGATTTCCGTCTTGCTTTTCTTTCCTAATTTTGCTTTTCTCGTATTGCGGATACCAAAAAGAAGGACATAGCAGAGAGGATAAAGAGGACGGATGGAATAGTAGAATCCTCTCTTTGTCATCTTCACTAAAGATAATACAGTTTTAGTCGGAGAAACAAATCCAGAGCGGAGGACGGCTTTCTTTACTTCCGGGTATCTCTTTAAGGCGCAAAGAGAACAGTACGCTCCCCAGCTATGTCCGTATAGAATGATATCCCTATTCTCATGGATATGATTCTTGATGACATAACGGATCACATTCTCTAAGACATAGCTTCCGTTTGCTAAGGAAACCTGATTTCTTCCTTCGCTGTCTCCGACTCCGTATTGGTCATAGGCGAGCACTTGATATCCTAATCCAGTCAGATAATAGATATCGGCCAGATACTGGATATGGGTACCGAAATAGCCATGAGAAAGGATGATGAATCCTTTCTGCTCCTTTCTATCCTTTCGGGTATAGAGATATCCTTGTATCTTCTCCCCGTAATATCCAATACGGAGCGGTTCTCGATTCAGTTCCGGATAATCGGATAAGTGAAGATAGCAAGGATTATCAGGGTCAGTTCCACGGATCAAAAAGAGTTTTCTGTTGATGAGGAAGGTAGATACAAGGACATAGGAAAAATAGACAAAAAGCAAAGATAATACGACGATAATCGTGATCAATACGGTGTCATTCATGATGAGAAGATTATAGCATAGAGGGGAGAATAGGGATGGATTTTCATATTTTTAGCACTCTTCACTTGAAACTGCTAAATTTCACACTATAATGTAAATGACGTCAATAAGGAGGTCACAAATATGGCAGAACAGAAATATACGACGAAAGTAATAGATGCGATCAACAAAGGAATGGAGATCACCAAGGATAAGCAATTATCCAGTTTCGATGTTCCTGTCCTTTTACGAGTCTTATATGATCAGGAAGGCTCGATGTATCTAAGCATCCTGAAGAAACTGGATATCGATATCAAGGAGGTCTCTCAGCAGATCGATTCCTATATCGAGCATTCGGTCAAGACGACAAGCACAGCAGAACCCGACACGAGTGCTGATGTGAAGAATATCCTCTATAATGCCACCAAATACGAAAAGGATATGAACGATGAGTATATGTCGATCGAGCACCTGCTCTTGGCTCAGTTTGACTGCAAACACACTTTGATCGATAGACTCAGCAAGTTAGAGCATTACAACAAGAAAGACTTCAAAAAGGCAATCGATAGTATCCGTGGCGGAAACCATGTCACCAGCGATAATCCGGAAAGCCAGTACGAAGCCTTGAAGAAATACGGAAGAGACTTAGTCGCCTCTGTCGCTGACGGCAAGATCGACCCGGTCATCGGAAGAGATGAGGAGATCCGCCGTGTGATGGAGATTCTGTCCAGAAAGAGCAAGAACAATCCAGTCCTCATCGGTGATCCTGGTGTCGGTAAGACAGCGGTAGTCGAAGGATTGGCTTGGCGTATCTTCAAAGGTGATGTTCCGGAGACTTTAAAGGATAAGACTATCTGGGAACTCGATATTGGCTCTTTGATTGCGGGTGCGAAATACCGCGGCGAATTCGAAGAGAGACTCAAAGCCGTCATGAAAGAAGTCAGCAAGAGCGAAGGAAGGATCATCCTCTTCATCGATGAGATTCACACTCTCATCGGTGCCGGTGCGGGTGGTGATTCCTCTCTCGATGCGGCGAATATCTTAAAGCCGCTCCTTGCCCGTGGTGAACTCCACTGCATCGGCGCGACGACACTCAACGAATACAGAAAGTATATCGAAAAGGATCCTGCCTTTGCCCGCCGTATGCAGAAGGTATTAGTCGATGAGCCGACGATTGAAGACTCCATCGCTATCTTACGCGGCATCAAGGACAGATACGAACAGCATCACGGAGTCGAGATCAGCGATGATGCCATCATCGCTGCTGTCACCCTCTCCAAGAGATATATCACCGACCGCTTCCTTCCTGACAAGGCAATCGACTTGATCGATGAAGCCTGCGCCAAGGTGAGAATGCAGATCGATACGATGCCAGAAGAGCTCGATGAGGTCAATAGAAAGCTGATGCAGCTTCAGATTGAGAAAGTCTCACTGAAGAATGACCATAGCGATAACGCTCAGAAGAGATTATCCGACATGGAAAAAGAGATCAGCGAACTCACTTCGAAGAAAGATCATCTCTATGCACAGTGGAAAGCAGAGAAAGGAGATGCAGAAAAGCAGAAAGACCTGAAGAAACAGCTAGATATTGCCTCTCTCAACTTGCAGAAGGCGATGCAGGATGCCGATTACAACACCGCAGCAAGACTCCAGAACAAGGATATTCCGGAACTCAAAGCCAAACTGGCTCAGGCAAAGGAAAATTCCAAGGAGTCGACCATGCTTTCCGATAGTGTCACTGACGAGACCGTCGCTCAGGTCATCTCACTTCAGACTGGAATCCCAGTCAGCAAACTGACCAAGACAGAAAGTCAGAAGATACTCACTCTCAAGGATGAATTAGAGAAGAGAGTCATCGGTCAGGATGAGGCGTTGACCCAGATCTCTAACTCCATCATCCGTTCCCGTGCCGGTCTATCCGACAGCAACAGACCGATCGGTTCCTTCCTCTTCTTAGGCCCGACCGGTGTCGGTAAGACAGAGGTCGCTAAAGCACTGGCTGAGCAGCTCTTTGACAGTGAGAAACAGATTGTCCGTATCGATATGTCCGAATACATGGAGAAGGAATCCGTCTCTCGACTTGTCGGTGCTGCTCCTGGCTATGTCGGATATGAGGAAGGTGGTCAGCTGACGGAAGCGGTAAGAAGAAAGCCGTACTCCATCGTTCTCTTCGATGAGGTGGAGAAAGCGCACCCTGATGTCTTCAATATCCTGCTTCAGGTTCTTGATGATGGTAGACTTACTGATGGTCAGGGAAGAACAGTTGACTTCACAAATACGATCATCATCATGACGAGTAACTTAGGTAGTGAATTCCTCCTCTCTGACAACAAGGAAGAAGGAAGAAAGAAGGTTATGGAACTCTTGAAGAGATCCTTCCGTCCGGAATTCATCAACCGAATCGATGAGATTGTCATGTTCAACTCTTTGACAGAGTCTGTTGTCGATAAGATCGTTGAGAAATTCCTCAGCCTTCTTAAGAACAGACTAGCCAATAAGGAAATCTCCTTCGATTACGATCAGAAGGCAGTCAGTTTCATCCATGCAAACTCCTTTGATGAGACGTATGGCGCTAGACCGATCAGACGTTACATCCAGAGTGCAGTTGAGACTCCTCTAGCTAATAAGATTCTCTCTGGTGAAGTGACAAAGAGCGTTACTCTTACTTCTGACGGAAAAGAACTGCAGTTCATCTCGAAGTAAAAAACGAGAATCAGGCTTTCGAAAGAAGGCCTGATTTTTCTTAGGAAGGATGAAACTATTGGAAAAGTCCTGTTTTTGAACCTAAAAAGTATTGGAAAAGTCTATATTTTAGCCTTGAAAAGTATTGGAAAAATCTATCAAAGGAATCCGGATGAGGTTATGATATCATTCTATCTCCTTCAGCCTATCGATGAACTTCCTATTGTTCCCACGGCTTAGATAACTCTCATAGGAGGAGAAATCATACGCTCCGTCCTCTCTGATTCTCTTCTTCACATAGCGAAGGATTCTTTCCTTCTTCTT
>CAVJZP010000041.1:0-15346 GCA_963654365.1 Oscillospiraceae bacterium | reverse complement strand
GACGACCGTATCGATCTGCATGGTGACATTATCCTTGGTAATGACAGGCTGTGGCGGGAAGTCGTAGATTTGTTCCTTTAAGGATACCTTTTCCTCGATGCGATCGAGGAAAGGAAGAAGATAGTGAACACCAACATCCCAGACAGAGCGGAAGACTCCTAATCGTTCAATGACATATTGTTCTGTTTGTCTTACGATTCGGATTCCGCTTAAGAATATGATCAAAAGAATAAAAAGAACTACACCGAGTATAATACCGACAATCGTTCCTGGATTCATAAAATTACCCTCCGTTACCTATTATTTTACAACATAGATTCTTCTATTGAAATGCTTAGAGAGAAATCTTCTCAATAACAGCCCTCTTTGTCTTTCCGGTCTGTCCGATTTCTTTCTCTGTCATTAGGCTAGCCTTGGAATAGAGATTCTCGCTGAGAAGATAGACTTCTCTGAAAGAAGGATTATATTTGGATGTCACATCCTTGATATCCGAATTGGAGATAGTAGAGTAGTCTCCTTGATATTCGCTTCCATCCTGAAGCGTAGCGATAGGAAGATGCGAAGAGGATAATGTATCATAATCAGAAAGAGAGTAAGAGTAATGAGACAGAGAGTCATTCTCTGCTTTATAGCAGAGAAGAAGAGAGGTTTCCTCTTTCTGATAGATCTGATTGAGACTTGTAAAAAGGGAGTAGGCCTCCTCTACACTCGATGTATTCATCAAAGCAGTCGTATACAAGTCAGCAAGAGCAGAGTCATCCATGATGACAGAGACTTGATCGAAGAAGGAAGAGGAATAGCCTGTTTCCGGATTTAGGATATGCATCCTTCTTAAGAATGCATTCTCCTTCTTGTCGTATTCATAGAAATACTGATTGTAATAGCCAGAGGTGGATAGATCAAAGGCGCCATCCCATTGTATCTTCACTTCGTTTTTGTAATACGGATTCTCGTGGCTTAACGCCTGCTCATAATAGCAGGGATTATCATATCTTATCTTCCATGCATTGTTATCCGGTCTTGTTCCGATTGCCTTGATAGAGGAATAGCCAGAGTTGATCAGAAAGGAGATGTTCGGATACTTTTTCACTAGTTCATCTGCAACATACTGTGTGGCAAATCCTTTGGCGTTTCCGCCTAAGGAAATAGATAATTTCTCCGCACTATCATATTTATGGAACACGACAGAACACTTGGTATCATCGAAGGTCAATAGTCCTTCCATCTGAGACCTATTCTGCGGAATTGTCTTTACAATATCCGCAATCTCCCCCTTCTGTGTTTCGCTGAAACGGGAGAAATAGAGATTACTCGAATATTCGAGAACGGAATCCAATGTCTCCTTATTCTTATCCTCTCTTACTGTGTCGAGCTTTGCCTCATAGATATCATTGAGAGTGCCTAAGAAGATATTGAATTTTCCGTTGCTGTTAAGAGAAAACTCATAGCTTGTCTTCAACAGGTTGTAAAGATAAGGATGAAGTGTGATCTCCTCTTCACTTCCATAGCTTTCATTGATGATCTTGATGTTATTGATCGAAGTATCTTCCTTATCTTTATAGTAGTAGGAATAATGACGGTCAGAGAGAGCGTGATAAAGGACAAGATCACTCTTGAATGTGTTCTCGATGTCTTTGATCTCCTCATCGGTGTAATCCTTTTTATGATAGTAAAGAGTGCCGGTAATCGAGGTATCGAAGGGAGAGACGAAGTCTGCTCCGATGACACGGATATCTCCGCCCCCGGCATAGATGGATGGAACTTCTATGCTATCGATGAGTTCACTCTCTTTGCAACAGACAAGAGAGAGAAGAGAGAGAAACAGAACAGGAATGATTTTGGCTTTGTCTTTCATATCGCACCTCATAAAATGACTTACGTAGAATTATACCAATTATAACAAAGAAGAAGTTATAATATTTCACATGGAAAACACAAAGAATGATGCTTTATTACCTCGTTTTCATGCGTGGAAGGATATTCCTCTTCTTTCTGTTCTTTTGCTTGTTGTCATCTCGATTATCGTAACGACATTCCTCCTCCTTCCGAAGGGAACAGAGAGATATGTCAACATCAGATACGACAGTCATCTTCTCATCGACAAAGAGACAAAGAAGAGTGTGTTCACTTTCCCAGAGAGCGGGGAAAAGGAGATCACCTTTACCAATGAAGAGGGAAAACTCTATGGACTCGATTCCGATTTCTCCTTTGTGAACGGAAGCATCACTTTGACCCTTTACTCTGATAAATCGATACAGATAAAAAAAGAGAATGTATCCTGTTCTGATCACACCTGCAGCAAGTTAGGAAGGATCTATACTTCCTATACTCCTTTAGTCTGCCTTCCCAATCATTTCCAGGCGATGATCATCGAGAATGGATATCCGGAGTTTGACGCATGAAAAAGATCACAGTAAAAAAGATGGTAGTGCTTGCGCTCCTTATTGCGATGTCCTTTAGCCTCCATTACATCGACTCTGTCATTCCCTCTTTCCTTCCTATCCCTGGTTTTCGATTGGGATTAGCGAATCTCATCACCCTATTTGCTCTTTACTATTACGGAGTCTATTCCTTCCTGTTTGTCGTGATATCGAAGACGCTGTTAGTCGCGACTTTGACCTCTGGATTCGGCATTACCTTCTTAATGTCATTCGGCGGAACGATACTCTCTAGCCTTATCACTGTATTGCTCTATAAGACGATAAAGCCATCCATCTATACGGTCTCTATCTATGGAAGTGTCTTCCATTCACTAGGGCAGTTACTCGTCTATGCTCTCTTCTTCTCTTCCTTCTATATCTTCCTCTATCTTATCCTATTAGGACCGATCAGTATCCTGACCGGATACTTCATCGCCCTCATTGATAAGATCATCATCACACGATTACCTTCATCGCTTAAACGGGAAGAGAGAAGACGGAATTGATTCCTCGTTTCCTAGATACGTTTTACTAGATTGATAGTCTCATTTTTCATACCTATCAGCGCATGATCAGATTCTAATGCCCTGTCTTTCACTTTAAAATAACTCACTAAAATTGCTATTTTAAAGTCTTTTGAAAATTTCTATTTATCAGCAATGATGACATATCAATCTCTACCTAGATAATTTCACTGTCTAGAGCCTTATCATTCTCATTTGAGATACTCGTTATTCAAAAGGAATACCAATAGATTCATAATAATATATCCTTTTGAATTTCTGTGATAAGTTACAAAGTCATCGAAGGTAATGATCACTTTATCGAAGTTATCCTTGATGATGTCAAAAGATTTTTCTTCTTGTTCGATTTTCTCTTGATCAGGCAAAGAATAAGCGGATTGAATATAGTATTTTTCAAACCCTTTATTGGCAACAAAATCAACCTCATAATATTTTTTTGCGCCGTTTCCGTTGCTTGATTTTTCATTCTTTTCGACGATTCCAACATCGATGGAAAAGCCTCTATGTATCAGTTCATTATAGATTAGATTTTCCATCAGATGAGTCGGTTCAAATTGCCTATAACCTAGAACACTGTTTCTCAAACCTAAATCACTAAAATAAAATTTCTCTAGGCTACCAATGTATTTCCTTCCTTTGACATTATATCTTTGTGCTTTATTGATGATAAAGGCATCTTCTAGATAAGTCAGGTATTTTCGTATTGTGATCGTAGTGATATCACTCTTTATGCATGTTTTGAATGTGTTGACTAATCTTGTCGGATTGGTTAAACTTCCAATGGAAGAAGCGATAACGGCTACTATCGAATCAAACTCTTCTATCTTTTTGATCTTATTTCTCTCTTTTAAGTCTTTAAGATAAATGGTTCGATATAGATTCATCAGATATTCTTGCTTTGCTTCCTCATTTTTTGCAAGGACGCATAACGGAAGCCCTCCGTATTTCATATATTCAAATAAAGCTTCTCTTTTGTCTTTGATGCTATTTTCATAGTATTCAGAAAAGGTGAGTGGCTGTATAGGAATGATGTCTCCTCTTCCTCTGAATTCCGTTGCAATATCGCTGGAGAGAAACTTCGAATCGCTTCCAGTTACATAGATTTCCAGATTCTCATAGTTTAGATAACCATTCAATGTGCCGACAAAATTTTCCAATAACTGAACTTCATCAAGAAGAAGGTAATAGGTTTCGTTTTCGTTTTTGATGAAACCGGAAATATATGCCCTGAACTTTTTCGAATTGATAACCAAACAACCTTTTTCGTCTTTGATTTTATTTGGCAATTCAGGAAAGAATTGATCTAATTTATCGATGTCATCATCAAAATCAAAGGCGAATTGAATAATGTTATCTCTCTTTATACCGCTTGCAGTCAGATATCTATAAAATATCTTATTCAAAAGATAAGACTTACCGCATCTTCTGATTCCAGTAAGAATCTTGACCATGTGATTTCCTTGATGGTTTATCAGTTTCTTTAAATATTCATCTCTTTTGAATTCCATAATATTGTACTCCTATTTTCCTTTTTTTCGCCTTTACGAAATTTTAGGAACTAAATACTCCTGTAGCTTAAGGCTTCCGCTACTTATAGAACCACTGAAAAAGAGAGCCGACTCTTGCTTGCACAAAAGGTCAGTTCTCATCCTTCAATCGGAAATCATATTCTCTTTGATAAACTGAATTTCCTTTTTGTATCCGTCATCCTCATTGGGAGTCTCTAAGATGAAAGGAAGATTCTGCAATTTCGGATGAGTAATGATTCTCTTTATTGCATCATATCCTAAGTTTCCCAGTCCTAGTCTTTCATGTCTGTCCTTATGAGAACCTAGGATGTTTTTCGTATCATTGAGATGGATAGCTTTCAGTCTCTTTAATCCGATGACTCTATCGAATTCATTTAGGACATCATCGAGATGATCTTTGATGTCATATCCTCCGTCATAGACATGACAGGTATCGAGACAGATTCCTAGATGAGAGGAATCGTCTACGGAATCGATGATTGCTTTCAGTTCCTCAAAAGTCCTTCCTACTTCACTTCCTTTTCCAGCCATCGTCTCTAATAGGATGGTAGTATCTGTACTAAGAGGAAGGATCCGATTGAGTGCGGATGCAATCTGAGTTATCGCTACATCGAGGCTTTGGTCCTGCCTATTTCCAGGATGGAAGTTGAGATAGTTTCCTTTGATCTGATTCATAAAGAGGACATCCTCCTGAAAAACTTTCAAAGAGACCTCTCTTATCTCTTCCTTCTTGGAGCAAAGATTGATGGTATAAGGCATATGGGCGACTAAAGGATAAAAGGATTCTTCCTTAAGTCTTTTTTTCAGCGCTTCTACATCCGAAAAAGAGTATTTCTTCTCCTTATAGGATCTTGGATTCCTAGTGAAGAAGGCAAACGTATTTCCGCCTAATTCCTTCTCTTTCTCTAGCATTCCCTCATATCCTAAGGATATCGAGACATGGTTACCGATTGCGATCATAGTTATACCTCACGGATTAAAATCAGGAAGAGGTTAACCTCTTCCTGATAAAGTCTGTTCTCTTTTGCTTAGGGGCGAAGTCCTAAGCCACCTTCCAAAGTCAAAGTCTCACCGGTGAGATACTTGAAGTCAGAAGTAGAGAGCATGACACAGACCCTTCCGATCTCCGTCTCCGAATCTCCGAAGTGTCCCATCGGAGGAACATGGACATTGGCTTTATAGGCTTCGGGATAGGCTTTTTCAAAGTTCTCCAGCTGACTTGTCCACGCTAACGGGCAGATGACATTGACATTGATTCCGTCCTTTGCCCATTCTGTTGCGGCGACTCTCGACAATCCACGGATTCCCTCTTTTGCAGCAGCATAAGAGCACTGTCCATAGTTTCCGAACAATCCGGCTCCGCTTGCGAAGTTGATGACACTTCCCTTTCTCTCCTTCAGGTAAGGATAGCAGGCCTTCATATAGTAGAAGGCTGCATAAAGTCCAGAATACATGGCAAGATTGAATTGCTCTGTTGTCTGAGAAGCCAAAGGAACACCGGATGCACTTGCCTGTGCATTATTGATGAGGACATCGATTCCACCGAAGGTCTCGACAGCTTTGTCTACGACTTCCTTTACCATCTTCTCATTGTCGCTTTTCTCATTGACATCCGCCTGCAGGATCAAGACAGAGACAGCATACTTGCTCTCTAACTCTTCCTTTGCGGCTTTCAGCTTCTCCACATTCCTTCCTGTGATGACTAAGTTTGCACCTTCCTTAGCAAAGGCGGTTGCGATTCCATATCCGATGGAACCGCATCTTCCATCGCTTAAGACAGCTCTTCCCGCACCCGTAATCAAAATTGTCTTTCCTTTGAACAGATCCATAGTTTTGTTCTCCTTGTTAGGAAAATTATAAACGTTTCATCCTCTTTTGTCACGGAAAGAAAAGAACCTCCCGAAGGAGGTTCCTAGCTATTTTGCTTTCTCTAAGTCCTTGATGGTGATGTTCTCGTTGTGGACAATCGGTGTCCACTGGACATCTTTCTTAAACAGGGCGATGAAGGAGAGAGGGATGAACATCGAGACGAAGAAGGGGAAGACTAGAACAGCAGCTGCCTTCTTTGTCCATTTGGCACGGATATGCTTTCCGTATTTGATCATGGTGACAATGGCGTGAATATAGGCAATGCCGAACAAGGAGATAAGTTCAATGACAGTAGAAGTAAGAGTCAAAGTCTGGAATGCTTCCACAGTCTCCATACCCATCGAGTAGAAGATGCTATGTAAGCAGATATTGATGATAAACCAGGCGGTAGCAATAATCGGGAACGGACAGACATGGACAAACATCTCAAAGGAGGAGATACGGCTGGTAAGTTTTCTCTTTCTGAATCCAAAGGTATTCTTCAGTAAGTCTCCTCCGTAAAGAGCAAAGCACTGATGACATCCTTTGGACCAACGGAATCTCTGCTTGTCCGAGACACGGAACTTGTTAGGCTGTTCATCATAGAAGACGGCTTCCTGGTTATATCCGATCTGAATATTGTTCTTTGCACAGTAGCAGGAGAATTCAATGTCCTCGGTAAGAGTATTGAAATTCCATCCGCCTAATTCCTTCATGATACGGCTGGAGATGTAATATCCCGTTCCGGAGATGAAGGTAGAGAGATGGAGATTCTGTCTGGAATGATGGACAAGGAGACATTCCCGGTAGAAGATCAGAGAAGAGGATGCAGAGGCTAGAGTAGAATCGAAGTTCTTCGAATCTCTGAAAGAGGTAGATACCTCATATCCGGAATCATAGACATCGTTCATATGCTTCAGATAGTCTTTGGAGAGGATGTTGTCGGCATCGAAGACGAAGTAGGCTTCGATATCATCATATTCTCTTTCCCGGATGATCTTCTTGATCAGGTAGTCCATCGCATAGCTTTTTCCTTTATGCAGGGCGTCTTTTCTTTCAAAGACCACTGCGCCATGCTCTCTTGCGATATCCGCCGTTCTGTCAGTGGAGTTATCTGCGACAACGAAGACTTGAATGAGCTCTTTTGGATAATTTTGAGCATAGATGCTATCGATCAGGTTTCCGATGACAATCTCTTCATTTCTCGCTGCGATCATAAAACCGTATTTATGCAGCTTCTTTGCCTCTTTGAACTTCTTATGCTTCGTGAAGGTACCTACTAATAGATGAACGTTCTGCATGAAGTAGACAAGAAGGAAGAGGATGCCTAATATCATATTGATATAGAATAATATTGTTGGTGCTAAATCTGTCATAATTTTGATTCTTTCGATTGTTGTTGAATTTTCAAAGCCTTTCCATTGCAATACAACACACAAGAATCAAAAATATGTTATCACTTTTTCAAAAAAGCGCTTTACCGAGAAAACAACTTGGATAGATATAGGTGGGGTGAAATAGAAACAGGTATCAGACAGCTAATATTGCAGGATAGTATTACTGACAAATCAAAAGCGAAACAATCGACATTTGCAGTATTGCTCAAAACATTCCATTCAAGTACCAAACTATTTACCAAAAGCGTTTTGCATCTTTTCTGGGAATTCATCCCAACCACTTCTTAAAATCGAATAATAATTAAAGTCCTTTTTCAAGAAATTAGACTCGTTCAAGGTAGAATCATTATCCTTTCGATTCGAATACAACTTTCTTCCTTCTTTAATTACAACATCAAACAGTTTATACAAAACTTCATCCAGTTTGTCTTTATCACCAAACAAGTCTTTGCCAAAAAGTGTGTCTATGTCGTCAAGATTTTTAAAAATGTCATAACAAGCCTTACTTGATTCACCATCTTTAACATTTTTAAAAACCTCACTCATTTTTGTTTCATCTATATTACCATTTAAATATCTACACGCTAAACATGTGAAGGCAATGCAAATTGTTCTCGCATTATGAGCAAATGGAAGCAATTCCCCAGATATAGCTCCATTGGCGTTTTTCGCATCGAATTTATTCAAAAATAAATTTCTGTAGTAATAATCCACGTAAAGTAACTCTTTTGAAATTTTAGCGATTTTGTCCTGATTGCCATTAAATATCGGTTCATAGTATTCAGGATTATAAATCGTCGAAGGCTTGTTTCTACTTGTACCAGGCATTTGAAAAATGCTGGCCAAACACAATTTTCCAACCTCGGCCAAATCAGAATTAAGATAAGGTAATTTATAATTATCTGGAACTTTCTCTCCTCGTTTTGTTTGGTAGAAGATTCCGTTGTCACGCATTGCTTTTGCAAATCTGACTTGTTCAACTGAATTTGCTTTCAAATCAATTGGTTTTATAGGCTTTTGTGAATTAGTAGCCTTTGCAATTTCGAGAGCAAAAGAATTTTTCATATCTTCTGTATCGCCTTTTGTAACGATGATTTTACAAGGAAGATAAAAATCTGTTTCTTTATTCAATTCACGACATTTATATAGATTAACTGTCGTCTGGCCACCATTCACGATAGAGAAATGCTTCAGATTGACTTGCTTACCACTAACTTCAAACCAATCACAAATTATAGTTATGCCATTGTTTTTAAACCAAAAATCCTCACGGCTATTCCTAATCGAATCTTTAATTGCATCATCAATATTTCCATTGTGAACATAGTATCGAAGATTCTTCGCCAAGAGAGTAAGCCCATGAGTTGCATAAAGCTCTTTTATGCACCACGCAGAAACATTTCCAATAATTGCTTCATCCTCGTTGTATGAGAGATAGTTATCACTTTCATCAATAAACAATTTACCGCTTTCTACGTCAGGTCTTCTAGATTCAGCATCTTTGATCTCATTGCATATATCTTCATCAAAAAGCACTCTAAGTTCAAACTTATCCGTTTCAGTTAGCGATGCTTTAAATGCTTTTTCAATTCTATCGTATTTAATCTTATTCTTGGGAGCACTTGTATAAAGCACGAAAATCACTTTCGATTCTTCACCAACATCGGCTTTCAAATCACAAAATCGAGAAATCACTTTGTCATTGAAATTTCCATAATCGCCTTTGCTCATATCATTATAAAAACGTACCATCTTAGTTACTGCGTTAACCAAGTCATCAAACTCGATTTTTTTATAATGTTTAGATTGTACAAGAACTAAATTAGTAGATTCATCCGAACTAGGATCAGAAAGTAAAGCATCGACACCACCATCACAAGTGCCATCAACCATCATCTTCTCGATAGTTCCGTCATCAAAATCAAGAACCGGATTCTTATAAAAATTAGATTTCACGCATAAAGCAGAAAATGCATAATCATTACTCTTGTTTCTTAATGATTGATACTTTTCTTTAAAATACGAAATCTTTCTCTCAATAAACTCATAACATTCTTTTGAAGTCATTGCTCTTGAAGCCATTGCTATCCACCTCTCTTGTAATATTAGATCACAATCTAATATTGCTTTCAAGATCTCCGATTGTATTAGAGCCAAAAGCCCTTTATGGCATTCGAAAATGAATGTTCCATTCACTGTTTCTAATATAACCACCAAATTGTTTAAGGCAATCCAGCTGACATTATCTTAGTCAGCTCCATCACACGAACAAAAAAGCGAGGGGAGCAAACCAATTCATATGTCCAATGCTTCCTGCTCTAATTTCTTACCGATAGAGAGCATATAGGATATCACTTCCCAGAATGGTTTGAATTTCTCATCTGTGCTCATCTTTTCCAATCGCGTCACATCATTGGATGTCAGAGGTTTCAAAACCGTTCTGGGCTTTTTCATATCCGTAACAGACATATGAAATGGCTTGAAAGGAATTCCAGTCGATTCTACTAAGTGATTGAAGATCAGGAATCCTCCACAGTCAATATCGGAGAAGTGAAGATATTCCTTGTTCGGATATCTTTCATAGATCTTTTTTAACAGCATCTGTTTTGTATGGTTATTGAAACCAGCCAGATAAATAATGACAGCCTGTTTATCCTGATAACCTTTGAATGTGGTCAGATTCTCAATCGTAATCACTCTCTTGAACTTCGAATCCAGTATTTCCATATCACTAATCGCTTCATCTGAAAGATAGAATACATGGCCGTATTCATTCAAATTTATATTCTGCTCCTTCACCTTGAAAGAGAGATTGTTCTTGATTAAGGCAGCAGTAGAATTCCTCGTGATATTGAAATAGGCTAGAATCCTATCTGCGTCAAAGTCGTCATCCGAATAGGGATAATCCTGGTCATAATCATAGATGATTCTACAGGCCTTCTGTTTTAACGAGGAAAAACGTTTCGAGTCTCCTAGATACTTTATGGAGAAGTCTCTTTCCATGATCTCTTCCTTCTGATTCTCCATGCATTGAATGACATCGAATATGGATTTTGCTTCCTGAATAGATGAGAATGTCTTGGGAATACGGTGATCATGTCTTATCTTCTCAATCAAGGAGGCAATGAATTCTTTCAGGAAACCATTGCATTCATAGTTTTCCAAAAAGGATAGAAAAAGATGTGATTCATTTCTTGGATTCTTCCTATGAAGGACAGAATAGATATCATCAATACGATTTCTATTCAGTTCAAGATATTCAAATACATCGCACCTATCAAAATGAGCAATGATATATCCTAAAGAATCGAGTCCCTTGATATCCTGATTATACATTTCAAAATAGAGATAAGAGTCCATGGAATCATATTTGCTCAGGATCTCATCCCTGCTTGTCAGTTTGATGGTAACATTCCGCTTGCTTCCCACCGTAGAGAGGACACTCTTCTCATATTTATCGATCAGAGCATTCAAAATGCCAAACTGAAAATCATTCATTATCATTTTCCCCATTGTTCAGATAGTAAATGTCAACCTGATGGTCTTTTGCTACCAAGCCAGCAATCGTATCCACAAACTGAGCCAGTGAAGCAAGACGGTTAGAAGGAACAACGATGATCAATTGAATGCCGAGTTCCCGATAATATCGCATCAATGCATCAATTCTAGTTTCATCCATGTTGTTGAATGCCTCATCAAAGATGACAGGACAGGACGAATATCCCTTCTTCTTATCCATCAGCTGATCAAAGCAGGAGGCGATGATGACATAGAAGGGAGTCTGTGTCTCTCCTCCGCTCTTTTCTCTGTGTGTCTTTGAGAAGCGAGTCTTTTCTCCTCTTTCATTTGCCGTCTCGATATCGTAAGTCATATACTTGCGGTAATCGAGAAGCTTAGAAAGAAGTTTCTCATCGGTAGAATCATCTCCGGATGTTGCAATCTTATTGAAGAGATTGTTCATGACATGATTCTCTTCTTCGGATAAGACTTCCGAGAATAAGTCTTTCGCTTCCATGAGCTTACCGGAAGTGATGATCTTATAATACCGATTCATCTCTTCATCCTTGGAAGGCTCACAGATAAAACGATAGATTTCCTTATTCGTTCCAAAAGGATGTCTTGCCAGGTTTTTATTGATATCGTCTATAGCCTTCTTAGCCGCCTTGATGTTACCAGAGAGTTTACTGATGAAATCATCTCGGAACATTCTCTCAGAAGAGTGCTTCGCCTCTTCTGCTCTCAGTTCAAATTTGACAATATCCGTACCCTTAAGCCTCTCATACTCATTGATGATTCTATCGATATCATTCAGATCATCTGAGAGAGCATTATTGTAGGAAGTCACGTATTCATGAATCTTGCTCTTAAGCGAAGAACCCATGGGCCCGAGCGCACTTCTGCAGGCTTCATGCCTTTTCTCAATCTGATCTTTCAGAAGATGATGTTTCTCATCATAGTATTGCTCTTTGTAGGAATCATATTGACTTGAGAGAACTCTGATCCAGTAATACGATTGATTGAATTCTTCCCTGTTACTGACATTCTCTTCTTTCTTATTCCTTATATCCGTCTCATTTCCGCCGATCGTCCTTTGATTGAAACTGATCTGTTCATTAATGCTGTTATTGCTCTCTCTTAGTTTAGCAATCTCCTCTTCCAAAGCTTCGATTTTTTTAGATAGTTCTATGATATTCGGATTCTCTTCGTACAAAGCAATTTCTTTCTTTATCTTGAGAATACTTTCTTTTGTCTCTTCACTTTTTGCCCATACATCATCAAAGCGGATGATTTCGCCCGCTTTATTCTTTCTTATCGTTTCAAGAAGCTTTTCTGTCTTACCTAATTCCTCAGAAAGATGCTCGTATTCTTCGTTCTTCTTTTCCAATTCATACTGTAAGCACCGAATTCGGATACGGAAGGATTCCTCTCCGATATAAGGGAACTGATAGACTTTAGGATCAGGAATATAGAAGGAATAGTCTCTATAGATGGTGCAGTCATCCAATAGACCAGGACCATCCTGTTTCTTCAGATCCATAAGAGAATCATAACAGATGACATCATTGAAAAGATGATAGCAAAGATATCTTGCTCTCTTATCGACGATATCCAATTTGCTGAAAATAGAACGCTCATTGCTCTTCAGATTCATAAACAATGGAGTATCGGTTTTAAAGATACTGACGTCATGAATGTTTTCCTTTGCTTTGATGGATTCATATAGTTCTATGCATTCATCATAGTATTTGTAATCCACAACGAGTCCAAATCGATAGTTGGCAAGGTAAGCTTCTATCGCCTTGCTCCAACGATTCATCTCTTCCTTCTTGAATTCCAAGTATTCACATAAAGGACGCACTGGTATCTCTCTGTTGTATTTCACTCTCAGATGTTCTTCTAATATAGCACGCAATCTTTTTACATCATCCGGATAGTTGTTATGCCCCTTCTCCAATTCCGATTTCTTTTCTGTGATATCATGAATCTCAAGATTGACCTTTTTCATATCAGCATTGAGTGAAAACTTTTTTGTTGCCAAGTCTATACTCTTCTCCGTTACGAAATCCAGATAATTCTTTCTATGCTGAGTGAACAGCGAAAAATTATTCTCTTTGATGTCTTTGCGGAAAGAGTAGCTCAGTCCAAAAGCATTCAGAATTGTCTGCTCGTTTTTAAGGATATTATCATATTCCGAAACACACTTCGCCAGCTGTTTTTCATCTTTCTCTAGTTCTTCCAATTTTGCTTTCTTGACTCTGACTAGCTTATAGACTTCACTTTCCTCTACCTTCTTCTTTTCCTCTCTAAGTTCCATCATTTTCTGATTATTGGTATTAGAAGAGGCGTTGAGAATTTCATTCTTTTTCTTCCGTTCCTCATTCTGTTCCTCTAATTTAGAAATCATCAAATTGTTGTAGTCTATCTTTGCTTCAAAGCAAAGAGGCTTCAGAAATTTCTCTTCGGTAACATACTCTTTGTATTTCTTAGCCTGGTCGATAAAGGAACCTAGGTAATCGATTTTCTCTTTTGTCTTTCTGACTTGGTTATAGATGCCATAATAGGATCTTAACTCGTTCTTCAGGTCATCGATTTCAATGTTCTGCTCATCCAAAAGGAAGGAGTCGACAAAATCCGATACCTCATCGATAGGACGAAAGGCGATGGCACGCTGTAAAAGATCGACATAACGCGAACCATCGTTGAGCTTCAGAATCTCCCTGCAGATCAGAGTCTGTCTTGCTTTTCGGCTAGTTTTAGTAATATCCGTCGCATCGATCTTATGCTTCAGTTCGTTGAAGTTAAGAACTTGATTTGTCAAAGAGAGAAAGTAAGAGTCCTCGATATGGGTGTTGCTCTTCGTATAGAACTTCTCAACCGGATTCGAATCCCCCAGTTCAATGACAGCACCAAGGAGGAAGGACGCTCCGTCATCTTTTGAAAACTCAATGCAGATATGAGAAATGATAGGGATAGGACGCAAGAATTCATTCCCTTCATTACCGATTTTATGACGGATATAAGTAACCAAAGTTCTCTTTGAATTATGGTTGTCACCATTGTTGGCAGCATTGTTGAAGTTTCTCGTGTCTCCACCAGAAAGAACATAATAGATAGCATCCATAAGGGTGGATTTGCCAGAGCCATTTGAACCCGTGATGATAAGATTGCCTTTGAATTTCAGCGTCTTGTTCTCAAAGGCGTGCCAGTTGATCAGCTTTACCTTAGATATCTTCATCTTCATTGTCCTCCGTCTTACGATAAGAAAGAATCCTGCTCTCTAATGCATCCATGTCCGATGAAGTAAGGGCATGTGTGATCGTCGGATAGACATAGAGCATCGTATCCGTTGTCAGATCCTGTCCTTTGAAGGAGACAATCTTGTATCTTCTAAGCAAGGAAAGAGAATCGAAGAGACTTCCTTTCTTCAGCTGTTGATCATAAATGCCCGTCTTTATAATATAGGAATTGAGTTCTTCAACTGTGACTGCGATGTTGATGTTTCCGCTGTCTTTGGATTTCTGATAGTAGAACAGTCGCAGAATCAAAAGAATGATCGTATCCAGTTTCCTGAACTTGACCGTATTCCTTCCCGTATCTGTGACAAGATAGAAGATTTTGAACTGATCATCATGGTATAGAGAATAGTCCATCAAGGAGAAGTAGTTGCTGATTGCACTTCTCATACCGGAAATCTTATAGTAGTCATTCCTATCCGAATCGATCTGCATGTAGATAAAGTTCTCGTTCATCAGACGGGAACAGAGCCTCGAGAATTCATCTTGATTATTCTCCGTATAGGTATCAAAGACATTCACAAGATCGTGCAACGAATTCTTTTTACTTGCTACTGCCATCTGCCGTTCTCCTTTCTATGACAAAGTCATTCATTTTATGACCTTGCCAGCTGACTTTCTCATCCCTTAACCGAATTCGGTAGTGCACTAATGGACTGACGGAATACACTTCCGCCAGGAAGACTCTCATCAGTTCCGAGAAATTTGCGATCGGTATCTCTTTTGCTGTGATAGATTTCCTGTCTTTTAATAGGGATAGGATATATTTATCGACCTCATGAACCGAGAACATCAGCTGCTCTTTGAGTCTCTTTTTATCCTCTTCCATCAACT
>CAVJZP010000040.1:0-15964 GCA_963654365.1 Oscillospiraceae bacterium | reverse complement strand
GCATTAGCCTCACTTTCTTAGAAATTTCGCATATGTAAATTATAACAAATATTTATATATAAATATATCGTTGAACGAAAAAAGGCTCAACTTTGTGAGCCTTGAATGTTTTTAGTAAAGATTGGAAGCGACGATCATGCCGTAATAGAGGATAGCGACCGCATCGAGGATGAAGCAGGAAAGAGTGAAGAAGTGACCGACAAGGACATTGGAATCCTTCTTGTGATCGAGCAAGAGAGGAAGAGCGATAGCACTGGCTAAAACGGCAGAGACAAGAAGAGGAAGAGAGAAGCCGCTGAGAGAATAATTCTGGATGAGGATGGAAGAGAAACAGAGGACGATGCTGGGCAAGACAATGGATGCAATGCCGAATGCAATCTTGTTTGTCTTTTCATCCTTCTTGAATTCCAAGACCACAAGGCCGATAAGGACAAGCCAGACAAAGACAAGAAGAAGGATATTCCAATATCCGAAGACCTCGGAGATATCCAAGACTGCCTTTCTCAACGGGATGAAGGAGAAAGAGCTATAAAGGAAACCAATCGCAAGATAGTATGCAGAATTGGAAAGAGCAAAATAAGTCTTTCTCTTCTCAGTTTTATACCACTTCATATTGTAGAGATAACGGCAAGCACTATATAGTCCGACAGAGAGAAGGAAAAGCAAGAAAAGGATAAGTCCGATGACCCCGTATCCTCTCTGAGCTGTGAAATTCGGATTGCCGAATGTTCCAAAGACAATGGTAAGGACAATCAGAGCGACAACGCTTGCAAGAGCGAAAGAGAGAAAAGAAATATATCCGATTCTCACTCCCTTTGCTTTGTCCTTTGTCATATCCTCATCTTCCTTTTTCGTCAGGAAGGTCAGCTTGCTCCAATCGGTCTCGTCAAGAATGTTTTTTTCGTTGTTGTCGATCATATCGATATTCTCCTGTTATTTTATTCTTTTGTTTTCTTTAGGTCTTTTGGCTTATAGAAGATCTGAGAATCCATCCACGGAATCTTCTGTGTGAATTCTCCTTCTTCTGTTCCCTGATAGGCATTTTTAAGAAGCTCGAGTTTCGAGTCGAGTTCATCCATCATATGGAGAACGAATGCTTCTGCTGTCATCGGGACTTTTGCGGAGCCGAATTCCGGCTTGCCGTGATGGGCGAGTATCATATGAGTAAGAACAAGAAGTTTCTCCTCATCGATATGAAGCTCTTTTCCTTTGGAATAAACCATCATCGCACCGATCTGGATGTGTCCGAGAAGGTTTCCTTCCTCGGTGTAATTGACAGCTTTGTAGCCAGAGAGTTCCTTGACCTTTCCGATGTCATGAAGAAGAGAGCCTGCGATGAGGTAATCCTTCTTCAAGTACTGGTATTGGTCGCTTGCCTTGATCGCCATCGCACAGATGGAGAGGGAATGATACATCAATCCTCCCATATAAGCGTGATGGACCGTGACGGCGGCAGGGTAGGTCGTATAGTCCTGATAATTATCATCGATCACTGCCTTTGTCAGGTTTCTGAGGTCATCATCAGAAATCAAACCGATGTATTCTACTAATTTTGCCTTAAGTTTACCTAAATCATAAGGTGCGGAAGGAATGAAGCGGGACATGTCAACTTCATTCTCATTGACGCCTTCGACATCGCTGATCTTTAACTGCGGATGTCCTTTGAAGACCTGATAAAGTCCTTCTACACGAATGACGCTTCCTGGGACGATGACATAGAGATCCACATCATCGACTGCCCACTTCTTCGCTTCCAAGGTTCCGGAGGAATCCTGGAGGAGAACGTTCAGATAAGGGCTTCCTTTGCTATCGAGTGCTTTTGTGACGGACTTTACCATAAAGAGCTGTCCATTGACTGGTCCGCCGTTCTCTTTATAAGCTTGGATGATATCCTTAATCATTGAAATCAAGCCCCTCCTGTTGAATCAGTTCTTCTACTTCCGAATAGTCATATCCTTGCCTGAGGAAGCGCTGAAAAAAGGCCTGCTTTCTCTTTTTGGCATCCGGATATTTTCGGATGAATGAATTATAGCATTTTAGTGCTTCTTTCTTTAACAACATTTTCGAATTTTCTTCTTGTTTTTCTCTCTCTTCTTCGCTCAAAGAGGAAAAATAGGCCTCAATCAGTGCGTGGGATTGGCTAGAAGTGAAACCTCGTCGGTACAAACACTGAGAAAGCACTTCCTTTCTCTTTTTCGATGAAAGCGTTTTCCTCTTTTTGTCTTCCTTCCTAAGGAAGGAGAAAATCACCTCATCTTTTGCTTCCATATGGCTGAGGATCACTTCATCCTCAAGCAGTTGTTCCGGAATTCCTTTCTTCTTCAGTTCTGCGATAAGGTAGAGTTTCCCATATCCTTGTTCCGTCTTCATCTCGAGATAATCGATGGTATATTCGCGATCGGATAAGACTCCGCTTTCGATATAAGGCTTTATCATCTCCATGGATTCTTTCTCACCGATTCCATATTTCTCCTTCAGCCTCTTTTTGATCTCATAGGTCGTATAGCGTCCGTGGGAAAGGAGGTAGAGAAGATACTTTCTCGATTTGGTCTCTTTCTCCATTCTTAAGAGATTCGCAAATTGTTTTTTGTCTAAAGCCTTGCCTGGATAGAAATAATCGGAAAGATAGGAATCAGCAGAGATCACAATCTCTTTCTCATCCACAACAAGATGGACTGAGCCTTTCTCTAGCGATATGTCCTGAATGACATGCGTTTCACTAGAAGCGGTGCCGGAGCGCTTTTTTATAGACGTGCATGATTCTTTCATAATAGGTTTCCTTCCCGAAGAGATAATTGTTTCTCCTCTTTGCTTCTGAAAGTACTTTGGACTTTTCTTCATCGGATAGACTTAAGACTGTATGGATCCGCTCTGACAGAGAGTTGACATCATCGAAGAAGAAGCCCGTCTTGGAATCCTGAATCAGATAGTCTAGATTGAAATCGTATTTTGCAAGGACGATGCAGGAACTTGCAATCGCCTCGGAATAGGTAAGACCCTGTGTCTCACTGAGAGAAGCGGATAAGAAAGCATCTGCCATTTGGTAATAGAAGCAGGTGTCCTCATGGGAGACTTTTCCAAGAAAATAGATGTCATCTTTATAAGGTGTCATCTCTTTCTTCTCCTTAAGCCTCTCTAAGTCAGGTCCGGAACCGACAATCAATAAGACCGTATCCGTATCCTGATAATCCTTCTTGTATTTGTTGAAACCATCGATGAGCTCATCGATATTCTTTTCCTGAGCGACTCTTCCAAGATAGAGAAGGATATGCTTGTTTTCTAATCCATACTCTTTCCGGAAGTCGCTCTCTCTTTCTGCATCTTTCTCTTTTTCATAGTCAGAGAAGTCAACGGCATTCGGAACAACATTGATATACTTGTCGATTCCGTAAGAGAGAAGGATTTTCTTCGTCTTCAGAGACGGGGTTACAATCTCTCCTTTCATGGATATGACTTTTTTCACTAGAGTGACGATCAGCTTCTTCATGTATCTTTCCGATATTCTGAAATGAGAGAGGTAATTGGAATAGTCGGCATAGGACGTGTGATAGGTATAGACAACAGGAACGCGGAAGAGCTTGGCACAGATCCTTCCAAAGATAGAGATGCCAAATTCCTGCTGAATATGGAAAAGATCAAAATGCATCTTCTTCAGGATGTGGTAAGCATGGAAATTGAAGAAGAAGGATAATCGATAGTCGTAAAGGAATTTCAAAGAGGCACCGGGGATTCGCATCACGCCATCCTCAAAGGAGAAACGTCTTTGACCTTTCAGTCCCGTCGTGATGATGATGACCTCATGTCCGTGGCTTTTCAGGACATCGGATAATGTCTTTGTCGCCGTGGCCACACCATTGATATCCGGATAATACGTATCCGTAAAGATACCGATCACCATATCACTTCTTGTCCTCCGAGGGATCGGAAGTCGTCAGTGTCTTCATCTCCGTGAATTCCGGGGAGTGGAATTCGATGCCTTTTGCATCATCAAAGGTGACTGTTGTGCCTTTTGGCTGCAGTTTCATCAGTTTCTTTCTTTCCTTCATCTCCTCTTTCATTCTGCTCTTTTCGTCCTTCTTCTTTTTCTTGAGATTCTTTTTGTTTTTCTTTTCAGCGAAGAAGACGAACTCTTTTTCGGATTCCCGGTTGATCTCTTCTTTCGATGGAGTGGACTTTACGATTTCATTGTATTCTTTGACGACATCCGCCAAAGCGTTTTTCTGTTCTTCCAGTATCTTCTCAAACTCCTCATCATCGACTTTCTCTTTGACGCTCTCTTCCTCTATGATGTTATCCTTCATCGAAGCAAAGGAAGATTCAATATCCTCTTTGGATAGAAGAGGTCCTCTTTTGCTGTCGCCGCGTTTCTTGATTTCCTTAAGATATTCTTTCGTTTCATCATCGGCATTCTCGATATCGACCAAAGCAAGGTCATAAATCGTACCGGTAGAGGAGAGGATTTCAACTCTCTTCGGAGAGCCTCGATACAAGGCCGTTGTGATGATGCCTAAGAAGAGGATGAGATAGAAAGTGAGAAATCTCCAGAGGATGTTTGCAGCGGATGCGATGGAATCAGGATTGGAGATAGCACTGACATCTTTTAAGAAGAAAGAGAATGTGTCTTGAAAGATAATCTCTGGTGCACCGACTGTGATGAAAGAGGAAATGACGTTGACAAATCCTGTTCCTGTCAAAGACTGGGCAAAGAACTGAGCATTGTCGGTTCCCGTAGAGACCAGAGACAAAAAGACAAAGAAAGGAAGCATACCCAAAAGGAAAAGCCTTAGGAAGTTGACGAACATGACAGTGCAGACTCTTCCTCCGTTTGCTCTCATTCTCTTCATCTCGATGCGATAGGTTGCAAACTGAATCGTCAGTCTCTTTCTGGACTGTTCTGGATTTCTGAGGATATGAAGTTTGGCAAGCAGATTGATTCCGGAATTGAGGAAAAGACGATGAAGTGGTCTGCAGTACGCCAAAAGGATAGCACCGACTAAGAAGAGGAACTGTATCGCCATGCCGATGACGACAAGGTAGATCAGTTTGAGATTCCATAACAGGGGAAGCGGAACATTCTTCATGATCGGATAGCCGAAGATGATGATAAAGAGGGAATAGATGCAAAGCGAGAGCTGATAGAGGAGGAAGTTCATCGTAAGGATCGAAGCCGCCTCCGAGTTCTGCACATCCTGTTTCTTGAAGGTATAAGCCTGGATCAAAGGGGCCGCGCTTTTGACATAGACGCCGACCAGCCCTCCGATCATACAGTTGATCAGTCCTTGATAGTAGTGATATTTCGGATTGAAAAGCCGAGTCAGCAATGTCAAGGAAAGCCCGTCGAGCAAAACCGTCACAAGAACGAGGATAATCGCCATGCTTAAAGGAAGTGCTCTTGTCTGAGAGAGCACCGAAAATGTCTTCTTCGGGTCATCCTTTAAAATGTAATAGAGAGCGAGAACAGTCAAGGCTGCAAAGAATAGAATCTGAAAGACTAGCTTAACGTGTTTCGCTTTGCCCTTGTTCTCTTTGTTCTCCATAGGCTTCAGAGAGTATTCTTCACCTCATCGATTCTGCGGCGGATCTCATCTTTGCCAAGGATCTTCAGAACATCGAAGAGCTTCGGAGACTGGGTGGAAGCGCAGAGAGTGATTCTGACAATGGAGATGCAATCCGCATACCAGCCATTGTAGGCAGTCGGATTCTTCTTATAGACTTTTCTGTCGTCGATGAAGTTGTGACGGAGTCCGAGTTCCTTCATCGATGTAAACCAGGTGTTCTCATCCTGTTTATCGAGATCAAGACTGTTATAGAAATCCTCTAAGACATCCTTGATGATGTCGTGAGAGAGGAATTCATTGAACGGAAGCGGATTCTCTTTGATCATCTTGTCGAACTGCTCCGGATAGAAGAAGCGAATCTTAGGAAGGACATCCGAGAACTTCTCGTAATCCTTTCTAGGCTTTTCCTGTTCGCGTTCGATATTGATGATAGCCTCAAAGAGTTCTCTGTTCTTCTCGATGTCTTCCTGAAGTTCAGGAGAGTGCTCCTTTGCCCATTCATAAGCCTGATCCGTGAAGGTCTTCTTATCAAAGTTGGCAAGGACTTCCTTCGAGATGTTGTTAAGTTTTGGCATATCGAACAAGGCGCCATCCAGCGAGAACTTGGAGAAGGAGAGTTTGAAATCATCCATGTTGCCCTTCGGATTTGTCATCATCCACTCCTCGAAGTTGGAGTTGGCGATGGTCATCAGATATTTGATGACGCCATCTTTCGGATAGCCCTGTTCCAAGAAGAAGGAGACAGCGGCTTCCGGATCTTTGCGCTTTGAGAGTTTTCTCTTGTTTCCGGTCTCTTTGTCATTGACCATGATGACAGGAAGATGAGCATATTTCGGAGCGGTCCATCCCATCGTATTGAAGAGTTCGATATGGATAGGAAGAGAGGAAATCCACTCTTCGCCACGGGTGACGAGCGTCGTTCCCATATAGTGATCATCGACAAGATGAGCGAAGTGATAGGTCGGAAGACCATCGCTCTTGAGGATGACGATATCCTGATCGTTCTCTGTCAGATCCATGTCTCCTCTGATTTCATCATGGACACGGACATGGTTGAGATGATTTCCCTTCGACTTGAAACGGATGACGTAAGGTTTTCCTGCTTTGATGTTCTCAATCATCTCATCGATGGAAAGATGACGGCATCTTGCGTATTCGCCATAGTATCCAGGGATGACCTTGTTGGCTTCCTGAACCATACGTAGCTGTTCCAAGTCTTCCTTGGTGCAGAAGCAAGGATAAGCTCTTCCCTTCTTGATGAGTTCCTTGATGACGATTTTGTAGATGTCGGCTCTCTTGGACTGAACATAAGGAGTGTAAGCACCCTCTTCATGATCCCCATAGAATCCCTCATCTGCGACAATGCCGAAATTCTTCAGCTGTCTGACAAGATCAAGACCGGTTCCGGCGATTTCTCTCTTCTGGTCAGTATCCTCCAAACGGAAGAAATAGACACCACCGCTCTGCTTTGCGAATTTATGGGCGATCATCGCCGTAAAAAGAGATCCGGTATGAAGGAATCCGGTCGGGGAAGGTGCAAAACGAGTCACCTCTGCTCCTTCGGGAAGATTTCTCTTCGGATATCTCTTGTCGAGATCTTTGATTGTCTCTTTGACATCCGGGAAAATGAGTTCTGCCAATTCTTTGTTTGTAGTCATAATGATTTCTCCTATCTTTTATAAATGCTAGTAAACGTTTTGTGTATCCAAGCCTATTCAATCGGCTTGATGTAGAAGCGTCCATAGACCTGAGAGAGATCCTGAACGGTGATGAAGGACTGCGGATCTGCAGCCTTGACAATCTTGATTGCTTTCTTTGCTTCTGGCTTTGAGATGACCATGTAGAGGACATATTTCTTCTGTCCGCTGTAGGCGCCTTTTCCGTCGAGGATGGTGCAAGAATGTGGGAAGGCATGGATCAATATCTGAGAGACATTCTCCACGGAGGTAAAGACCTGAAGTTCGACTTTCTTGTTCTTTCTGTTGATGAAGTCTAAAACCTTCGCTGAGACAAAGGAGTAGACAACAGTGTAAAGAGCAGAGGAAATGACTTTGTTGTTATCCTGACTGTTCCATTCCGGATGGCTCGTATGAGCGATAACGGATGTCACAACATAGAGCAGAACGATGCTCATGTTGATCAGGATCATGTACTTTCCGACTCCGGTCGACTTCTTCTCGGAGAAGTAGGTCGTCACAATATCCGTTCCTCCGGTACAGCTTCCGACTGCCATAGCCATCGCCGTAGCGACACCGGTTGTGATTCCACCGAAAATCGATCTGGCTAACATATCCTGATAGAGATTGAAGGTATTGGCAATCACCGAATCCGGAATGACTCGGATGAACAAGGAGCAAAGACCGACGTTGACCGCGGTGAAGATAGTAAACTGTTTGCTGATTTTGACAAAGGCGAAGATGAATAACGGGATATTAATGGCGAAGTAGAGGACAGAAAGGAGAAGCGTCTCCAAGTCGAAGTTCGATCCGCCGACAGCACTGACATTGAAGAAGATATTCAGAGTCTTGATGATGACCTGGCTTAAGCCAGTTGCACCTCCGCCGATCAGATGAGTCGGGGAGATGACGTCGCTTGTCCAAGATTCTCCAGCCTGTGCCGCCCAGATTTCAACACATTCCGAGGACGGGTTGACAAAGCTTTTGATGCCAAAAGCGTAAAGGAGAGAGGAGATGGCCTCTACAACGAGGATGAATCCCCAGTTGTAGATTTTCTTCTGAGTAGGATGGTCAAGGAGGTAGTCTTCGGATTTGGCTTTTAACTTTTTGAACGCTTGCATAATTACTTACTATGTCCCTATATAAATATATATCTCATATATGATAAAGAAATAAGTTTTTATTTCAAGATATTTTCGAGAGAGAAACATCGCTTTCTCTCTCTTCGCGTCACACACCGATTTGACTTTAAGTTTGTTTAAGGATATCATTATCTCTATCAGGGTAATTTCAACAAATGAACAAAATAACGCCAAGCGACAAGCCGAGCAAGAAAAAGTATGTGTTGAGCATTGCCTTTTTGCTCCTTCTCATCATCGCGACATGCGTTGCTGTCTTTTCCACTTACAAGATTAGCGACCTTATTGAAGTAATCAAGAATGTTAATCCTTTATCTTTGTCTATCAGCATCATTTTGATTCTTGTCTATATTCTTTTCGAAGGATTGGCAATGAAAAGGATATTCACAGGTGAAGGACTGAAGACAGGCGTATTTGCCAACTTCATCTACTCTGCCATCGACTATTATTTCTGCGCCATTACGCCCTCGGCAAGCGGCGGTCAGCCGATGGTCGCCTATTATATGAGGAAGGATGGAATCCCGATTTGCTATTCTTCCATCGATCTATTGATCAATACTGCCTTATTCAAGATTGTTCTCCTTGTCCTTTCCATCCCTAGTATCATAATATCTAGAGTCTTTGTCTTCTCCCATCCTCTCATCATCGCCTTATACTTCATCGGCTTTGCCATCAATCTCTTTCTGATCTGGCTTTGCTACGCGGCCGCCTTCAGAAGAAAATTAGTCGAGAGGCTAGGCGCAAAGGTAATCCATCTTTTGAACAAGATGCACATCGTCAAAAATCCAGAGGAAATGACAGAGAAATTCACTGGTAAAATGGATGAATATGAGAAGGCCGGAAAACTATTTCTTGAAAAACGTAGACATTTTATCCTTGCTTTGTTCTATAATTTTGTTCAGAGAATCGCTTTTTTCTCCATCTCATACTTCGTTTACCGTTCTTTCTTACAGTCATATCCTGAGATTTCCGGGTACAATTACTTTGACCTCGTATCGATTCAGGTGCTCGTCGCACTCTGCGTCGATTCCCTTCCTCTTCCGGGAGGAGTCGGAATCTCCGAATATCTTTACATTCTTCTGCTCGGTCCTATCTTCCAGCAAAACGGGATCGATATCTTAGGCAGTGCCATGATCCTGACTCGAATCTTTACCTTCTACATTCCGCTTCTTTTTACGGGCATCATCACGGTTTCCAAGCAGATCTGTGTCGTCAGAAAGTCTTGATAAGGAGATATTTATGTTAGGTTTTTACAATTATACGGTTTGGATGACTTATGCTTCTCTAGCCTCCGGCATCATCGGAATCTTTTTCGCGTTCCGCGATAGGCCTTTGATCTCTGTCATCTGTTTAGGAATCAGTGGCATCTTGGATCTGTTCGACGGAAAAGTGGCAAGAACAAAAAAAGACAGATCTTTGGACGAGCGAAAATACGGAATTCAGATCGACTCATTGAGCGACTTGGTCTGCTTTGCAGTCCTTCCTGCCTGCATCGGAATCGGACTTGGGATGAGAGCGTGGTACTTTGTCTTCATCTTTGTCTTCTTCATCCTCGCTGGCATGATCCGTCTAGCCTACTTCAACGTCTTGGAAGAGCATAGACAGGAAGATGGCGGAAAAGCCTGTTTCATCGGTGTTCCGATCACGACATCCGCTATCATCGTTCCTGCCTTCTATATCCTCAGCTATCTAATACCGGATGCGATTCCATATGTCTATGCCGGTTTGCTTCTTATCCTTGGCATCTTCTACCTTGTCAGAATCCATATCCCTAAGCCAGGACTGAAGGTCAGCATCATTTTCTCTTCGGTTCTATTGGTCTTAGAAATCACAGGTCTCATCCTTGTTGTCATATTATGCAAATAGCCACAAGAGACGGAAAGATATATCAGTCGAAAGTTCTGCTGAGTCAAAGGTTCCTCTACCATACCTTGCTTGGCAGACTTTTTCTGAAGTTATTGATCAAGCCATCTATTTCAAAAAAGATAGGAAAGTGGCTTGATTCTGAGAAGAGCAAGAAGAGGATAAAGAAGTTCGTGAAGAAGAATCACATCAACTGTGATGACTATATTTTAGATGACATCCATAGTTTCAACGACTTCTTCTCCAGAAAAATCAAGCCAGAGAAAAGACCGATTGACAGAGTGGAGAATCATCTGATTTCCCCCTGTGACTGTAAAGTCACCTATTATCCGATTGACAAGGATCTGAAGCTCTTCATCAAAGAGAGCGTCTATACTCTTTCTGAGCTTGTCCAGAATGAAGATATCGTATCCTCTTACCAGGGTGGTACCTGTCTAGTCCTACGTCTCTCTGTCGATGATTACCATCGCTACTGCTATATCGATGATGGGACAAAAGAAGACAACATCTTTATTGCCGGCGTACTTCATACGGTCAATCCTATTGCGAATGACCACTATAAGATTTATTCTCAGAATCAGAGAGAATATACGATATTGCACACAAAAAACTTTTCTGATGTCATTCAAATGGAAGTTGGTGCCCTCTTAGTAGGCAAGATTGTGAACCATCAGGGAAAGGGGGAGTACAGAAGAGGAGAGGAAAAAGGAAAATTCCTCTATGGAGGATCGACGATTGTCCTTCTTCTGAAAAAGAATGTCAAGATTGATTCCGACATCATCGAAAATTCAAAGAAAGAGATAGAGACCATTGTAAAGATGGGTGAAAAGATAGGAGAGGTTCATGAGAAGAAAGTGGGAACGGTTTAAAGAGACAAAAGCCTATGCATTGATGAAAAGGAATCATCTTTTTGAATTGATCCTCATCGCTTTCTTCTATATTTTCATGTCTGCCTTTTATGCTTTCAGTTCTGCTTTCAGCACCAATACGCATCAGATTGTGATGTCCATCGATGAGAAGATTCCCTTTATCCGCTACTTCATCATTCCCTATTACACCTACTACTTCATGCCGGTCATCATCTTGTACATGGTCGCAAGAAAAGATCCTGTGAAGTTCAAAAAGGGAATCCTTTCGATGTTCCTTGTCGATACGATAGCCAATATCATCTTCCTATCCTATAACGTGAGCATTGTCCGTCCTGACTTCATCGACATCAACATGAAGATAACGGACGTTTCCGGATTTGATTCCTTTATGGACTATATGATTGCCATCATCTATCGAGTCGATAAAAGTGCATCGTGCTGTTTTCCTTCTCTTCACGCCGCTATCGGCACATTGGTCGTTATTCTCTCTGTCTCTTTTCAGAAAGAAAAAAGACTGCCTGTCTTCCTCTCAGTCCTTTGCATCTTATCCGGATTGGGATGCATCCTCGCCACCTTCTTCATCAAGCAGCACTATTTCATCGATAGTGTTGCCGGTGTAATATTGAGCCTGGTTGTCTATTCTCTTGTCTCTTTGATTCTCTATCTTAGAAAAAGGAACAAGCACAAGATTGAAAACGGCGGAAATTCCATGGATCAATAACAAGATTCTGGTCACTATGGAATTGAATAGTTTAAAATTTAGTACAATTATTTATTATTTATAGTATAATTAAAAGCGGTATCATTTTAATTTTTTTATGGGTATTAAAGTAATCGAATTAAAGCAAAGCGTTTTTGCTGACAACAATGAAAAAGCCGATGAGCTCCGCAAGGAGCTGAAAGAGAAGAAAGTCTTCCTTCTCAATGTCATGTCTAGCCCTGGTGCTGGCAAGACTACGACTTTGACCGCCTTGATCAACATGATGAAGGACGAGTACAGAATCGGAGTCATGGAAGCCGACATCGACGGAGACTGCGACACATCGAAGATCATCGATAACACGGGTGTCAGAGCAATACAGCTTCACACCGATGGCATGTGCCATCTCGACAGTGGAATGACAAGGACTGGATTAGCGGGAATCGACCTTTCTGATCTGGACCTGATCTTCCTTGAGAATGTCGGAAATCTTGTCTGTCCCGCTGAATTCGATACTGGTGCCTGTAAAAACTGTGTCCTCCTCTCTGTTCCAGAGGGAGATGACAAGCCATTGAAATACCCGCTGATGTTTGAAAAGGCGGACGTTGTCGTCGTCACGAAGATCGATACCAAGCCGTACTTCACCTTCGATGACGCTAAATTTGAATCTTATATTCGTCTGCGAAATAAGAGTTGCCGGATTATTTCTGTCTCCGGCAAGACGAAAGAAGGGATGAATGATCTAAAAGATTGGCTGATGGAAGAAATCAGGAAATGGAGGTTAAACTGATATGCCAGAACAAAGCAAACTGATCAAACCCGCTTACCAAGGCGAAGAGAATCCGGATGAGGAGATTCTCAAATTAGGCAAGAAGATTACCGATGTCATCGGGCACAAGATCCATGGACTCACATCCAACGATCCCGAATACTGGGGATTGAAGGAAGTCGTCTCCCATGAGATGGCCGTTGTGCTCAACAAGATGAAGCTCAGAAAGTTCTACACCTTTGAAGAGCTTCTCAAGATGAACCCGGACTATGATGCCATCCAGTTCCAGAAATTATTGGACGATATGGCTGATGTCGGCATCTTGGAATTCGATTACGGAGATTTATATAACGATGATGGTCCGATCACCGATAAGCCGAGAGTCAAACGCTATCGTATCTGCTTCTTCGTTCCTGGCTCTGCCGAACTTTTCAATTCCACCAAGGAAAAGATCAAGAAGAATCCGACCGTCTCCACTTTCTTCGAAAGAATGACCTTCATTCCTCTTGCCGGAATCACGCAGATGGTTCCTCCTGGAGGAGATGGTATCGGTATGCACGTCATCCCGGTCGAAAAGGCTATCCCGATGGATCAGGAATCCATCAAGTTGGAGCATATCTCTTACTGGCTTAAGAAATATGCCGGACATCTTTCTGCCGGTCTTTGCTCTTGCCGTGAATCGAGAAAAGTTGTCGGTGACGGCTGCGCAGATGATTCCGACGATTGGTGCATCCAGGTCGGCGATATGGCCGACTATGCTGTCGAGACTGGCAAAGCCCGTCCGATTGACTACGATGAGGCGATGAGAATCCTTAAGCTCGCTGAGAAGAACGGATTCGTCCATCAGATCACCAACATCGATGGCGCCAACAAGATCTTCGATATCTGCAACTGCGACGTCAAGATCTGCAACGCTTTAAGAACCAGCATGCTCTTCAACACTCCAAACCTTTCCAGAAGTGCCTATACCGCAAAAGTCGATCCGACCAACTGCGTCGCCTGCGGCCTTTGCGTCGAATCCTGCCCTGCCGGTGCTGTCAAGCTCGGTCAGAAGCTCTGCAAGAAGGATGGCTCCAAGGTCAAATATCCTCAGGCTCCTTTGCCGGACAATCTCATCTGGGGCAAATATGCTTGGGATGAAAATTATCGTGACACCGCTAGACTTACCAATACCTATAGCACAGGCACAGCACCTTGTAAGGTTGCCTGTCCTGCCCATGTTCCTGTCCAAGGCTATCTGAAGAAGGCCCATGAAGGAAAATATCAGGAAGCCTTGGCTCTCATCAAGAAAGAGAACCCGTTCCCGGCAATCTGCGGACGTATCTGCAACAGACGCTGCGAAGATGCCTGTACCCGTGGAACCATCGATCAGCCAGTCGCCATCGATGCCGTCAAGAAATTTGTTGCCGACTTGGATCTCAAGAGTGAGACACGCTATGTCCCCGAGAAGACTGTTCCTAGTTCTTATGAGAAGTTCGATGAGAAGATCGCTATCATCGGTGCCGGTCCTGCCGGCTTAAGCGCCGCCTATTATCTCGCTTTGATGGGATATAAGCCGACTGTCTTCGAGAAGAACGCAAGACCTGGCGGTATGATGATGTACGGAATCCCGACCTATAAGCTCGAGAAGGATGTCATCGATGCTGAAATCGAAATCATCAAGAAACTCGGTGTCGAAATCATCACCAACTGTGAAGTCGGAAAAGATACCACCATTGCCAAGTTGAAGGAAGAAGGATACAAAGCCTTCTATATCGCTATCGGATGCCAGGGCGGAAGAAGACCTAACGTCAATAATGACACTGCGGAAGGCACCTATATCGCTGTTGACTATCTCCGTCACTCCTTCGAACATCAGGATGAGAAATTCGAAGGTGATGTCGTTGTCATCGGTGGCGGTAACGTCGCTGTCGACTGTGCCAGAACCGCAAAGAGACTCTCCGCCAAGTCCGTTCAGATGTTCTCTTTGGAATCCAGAGACGAAATGCCTGCTTCCAAAGAAGAGATCACTGAGACTTTGGAGGAGGATATCAAGATCAACAACTCTTGGGGTCCGAAAGAAGTTTTGGTCGATGAGAACGGAAAAGTCACTGGCATCGTCATGAAGAAGTGCACTCGTGTCTTCGATGAGAATCACAAGTTCTCTCCGCTCTACGATGACAATGATACCGTTGAAGTCCATGCTGACAGAATCGTCTTTGCCATCGGTCAGGCTATCGAATGGGGTAACCTGCTTGAAGGAACCAAGGTCAACTTCTGGCACGGCAACTATCCAATCGCCGATAAGCTCACTTATCAGACCGCGGATCCGGATATCTATGTCGGCGGTGACGTCTACACTGGTCCGAAGTTCGTCATCGATGCTATCGCCGCTGGTCACTTCGTCGCGGAATCCTTACACCGTCATGTCCAGCCGAACGCACATCCAACCATCGGTTTGGAACGTCATCACTTCGAACCGCTCAACAAGAAAGACATCTCTGTCCCTGGCTATGATGAAGCCGGAAGACAGGAAGCCGCTATGAATAAGGATATCGATGCAAAGACATCCTTCCGCGATGCTCACCTCACTCTTACTGAAGAACAGGTCAAGATTGAGACGGGCCGTTGCTTAAGCTGTGGTGCCTCTGTTGTCGATCCTCATAAGTGCATCGGCTGCGGTATTTGTACAACTCGCTGCGAATTCGATGCTATCCACCTCGTCAGAGATCATCCGGAAATGTCCAAGATGGTCGCCGGCGAAGACAAAGTCGGTGGCTTGTTAGGCTATTCCATCAAGAGAAGCTTCAAGATCCTCTTCCATGCTGGCAGCAAGGAAGCCAAGGAGATGAGAAAGAAGAGAAAGGCTTACAAGAAGGCCAACAAGGAATTCGCCAAGACGAATCCTTTCACCGGAAACGCAACAGACATCAATGCATGAACTCGGTATCGTCTTCTATGTCATCGACAACGTTGAGAAAGTAGCCAAAGAAAACAATGTCAAATCGGTGAAGAAAGTCACCCTGGAAGTCGGAGAAGTATCCACTGTCGTCCCCTCCTACTTCCGTGACTGCTTCAATTGGGCCATCAAGAAAACAGAGCATATGCAGAACTGTGAGCTGGAGATTATCATCTTACAGGCCATCACGTATTGCAGAAACTGCAAAGAGACCTATTCCACTACAGAATATGGAAAGGAATGCCCGCATTGTCACTCGACTGACACTTATCTTGTCACCGGAAGCGATGTTACCATAAAGAACATCGAAGTAGAAGAATAATAGAAGCCTAGTGCGATTGCACTAGGCTTTTTGTATTAGCACCCTATAAAACAATCCGACTAACCAACTTCAGTAAATAAGGAGACATTGGATATGATTTTCAGTTTTGGTGTCCAGGTTTTGTTTTTAA
>CAVJZP010000039.1:0-16038 GCA_963654365.1 Oscillospiraceae bacterium | reverse complement strand
TTCCAGCGCCGACATCTTATGCCCGACGATATCTATTCTCTCTTCGAAATCTCTGTAGGCGGCCAATATTGTGCCCAAGAGGTATTTTATGAAAGGAATGTCATCGTTCGTTGATTCCATTCAACATAAATGCTGAAACCCAAACACATAAAAATAAACGACAGCAATTAGTTTGCTTTACAAAAAGCGGCGGAAAATGAGATATGTTGAATTTGTTTTTTGGTACAATATTTTTGCCAAACTAAGTGAAGTCAGTGGGAAGGCTTACTTAGGCAAGTTTGGCGACTGATCCCCTTGTAGCCTTCCCACTGACTGAAGGGAGAACGTCGCCATGAAAAAAAGAAAGACTTTTTTGCGTGTTCGGATATTTTTGTTGTGCTTTCCGTCTCTGAGATTTCTGACAAACTGAGCACAATCCGAAAGGATAGATGGCGTAACCCTCTTCATCCATGATGTGGACAAATCACATGCTTGCTAGAACGGAAAGAGAATGTGAACGACAAGGTCATCCGATCCTATCCCAAGATGATAGCCTTGTTGCAAGGTTCTATTTCGTCTTGTAGAGACTATGGCTGATTCGCAGATATGGAGATGATAGGGAAATTCAGATCCAGTTTTCGGAGATTATAGAATCGGAGAAAACAGTATATTTTCAGAAAAAGCATAAGAAAAACGCTAAATGAGAGAAGGCATTAGCAACACGATTCTCCCTTAATGCGAAAACAGTAAAACTTAGTTTTATGAGTGCAATCATTACGATAGATGGAGACTAAAATATTTCTCCTACAGAAATATCACTGAATAGACAAAGATATCAGAAGGAGTCTATCAATAGTTGGCACATTGTTGGCACATCGCTTTGTATAATCTTTCCCTAGAAAGAGGAAAACAAAATGAAAAAACATCTGAAGTCTATTCTTCCGTTATTGATGATCTTTGCCCCCTTTGCCATGACTGGATGTGGCAATACGGTAAGCGAGTCGGTTGACAATATCTCTTATACCGTGAAAAAGGAGCCGACCTGTACTGAGACTGGCCTAAAGGAAGGATATGACAAGGATGGAAACCTTGTCACTCAGACAATTCCCGCCTTAGGTCATGACTATGATAGTGGTGTCATTACAACAGAGCCGACCTGTGAAGAGAAGGGGGTAAAGACTTTTACCTGTTCCCGCTGCAGTGAGACAAAAACAGAAGAGATCGATGCTTTAGGCCATATTATTTCCAATGAGTATCTCTACAGTCCTACTTCCCACTATAATGAATGCACCCGCTGTCATAAGCATTTCCATGAGGCAGGACATAACTTCCAGTATCGGAAATCGACAAACATGAAACCGATTGACTATTTCCCGTATGGATTTAGTGAGCTTTCTGTCGATTTCGCTATCACTTGGGGTAAGGACGAGAACTTAGAACTGACGATGGGTGTTGTCAACGAATATTCCTGCTCTACCTGTCATGCGACACTGTATAAGGCGGAATTCCTGACGGAATACGTCTATACATATGGAAACGGGGCGAAGAAGGAAGTCCATTACACTTATGACGACTACAACATCAGCAAAGTTGAGGAAGGATCCTTTTCCAATGGCATTATGACAAGCGGTCTCATCTATGAGCTCGGTTATGATGAGAACAGTATGACTATAAGCAAATACAATAAGGTAAAGGATAAAGATCCCGCCCTTACGAATAAAGCCGTCATCTACTCTAATGACCATAAAGCAACGAGAATCGAACAGACTAATTACAATTCCGGTAAGGAATCCAGTTATGTCGATCTCGACTTTACCTATAATGAGAAAGGGGAGATAACGGGGATGATCACGACTACTCATTATCCGGAATCGACATCCAAGATGATAGAGAACTATCAGTTCCTTGTCTGTGATTATAGAAAAAAGAAATACATCCAGCTGAATTGGAGAATCGAACATTATCAGGGTGATCAGATTTCAAGCTGGTCCTCTGCTGCTTATACCTATAATGATAAGAGTCAGCCTCTTACCTATCGTTATGAGTCCTCTTCCAGCAATTACAATTCGACAACGACCTATACTTATGATAGCCAGGATAGACAGATAAGAAGAGAAGAAAGAAAAGATAGCGGAACGACAAATGTCTATACGAACGAATATAATGGGAATACCTGCACGAGCTACTCTAATGGAACACTAACCTATCTTCGTGAATACGATAATAATGGAACTTTGATCCACAGCAAAGGGTATTCCAGCACCTACATGAATGAAGAGTATCAGCTGATCACTTCCGAGACCTATTCCAATGAGAATGAGAAAGTAGTCTCCAGCAAGAACACGAAAAGCTATGTGGAAGAAGAGAATCAGAAATGGGATGCGACAACTTATACCTATCTGAAAGAGAACTATTCCGAAGGAAGACTTATCAAGTCCTATACGAAGGAAACGTATGATGCTGTCAATCCCGATAAGGTAGACGAATACGTAAGAGAGACCACTTATACCTATAGCTACAATGCAAGAGGAAAATTAGGTAGGATCGAATACCTATCAACGACAGATTATGTAAAAGAGAGCATGAGCGATATCACTTCCCGCACATCTACTGACTATGTCTATACGGAATTTCCTATCTCCTTCAATATCCTAGAGTGGATCAAAGCCTGAGAAAGAGGATATTCCTCCCCATTGTCTCGATATATCGGAATAAAGGAGAATCGCATTATTCCTATACGGAATCTCTATCCTTGTATGTTATAGTATTCCGATAGGAGAAAAAATCATGAAAAACACAATCAGAAAAATCGCTTTGCTGTCTATGACTCTCTTCCTTGCCTCCTGCAATCAGAATACGGAATCTATAAAAGAATCGACATCGGATTCCTCTTATTGTCCGATCACAGAATCCACAGGCTCTACCGAGTCAGAGAATACGGGAATTAGTGATACCTCTAAGGAAAATCCTAGTGAGCTCACCTGGAGCGAAAGTGATCTTGCTGCGATGTCTCAGTATCTCAAAGGATATACCTCCTTACCTTTCCCAATCGGATTTACATCCTCTTATGTAGAGGCAAGCGGAACCGACTTAGATGGAGTATGCTTTTTAGTCTATGACTCGAACTCCGGTGATCTTACAGAAAGCTATGGAAAACAGCTTTTAGCAGCTGGCTTCACCTATGATGAAGAGAATAGCGAAGAGGGGGATTATTACGATTACTACCTTAGCTTAGAAGATAGCACGGATGAAATCTGGGTACAGATTGACTACTATCAGAATGATTTTGAAATCTTTGCCTGGGTCGAAGGGGAGGAAGATAGTGATACGGATACTAGCGCAAGTTTTCCCTATTCCACGATTGCCTCCTGTCTTTCCATGACGAAGATAGATGAAAGTATTGTCCCTTCCTTTGAATTAGCTGACGGAAAGAAATATGAGATCTATTCCGGAGATGGCTATCTTGTCATCGGCGGAGAGTATGATACTACAATCGAGGAAGAGACCTATCTCAGCAATTACATGACTAAGCTTACCGATTGTGGATATACACTGACAGAGGATAGATACTACGCTAGCAATGAGACCTACTCCATTGCTATGTATTATGCAATCGGAGACGGATACTTCTCCATTCAGCCGTTTACAATCTAATCTTGTTCATGAAAACTCAAATATAGGCATCCTATGGATGCCTATATTTAGTTTCATATGTTTTAAAATAAATCGATTTGCGTAGTGTACTTTAGGATGCTTCATGATTCGAGTCATTTTTCAGTAAATCTAAAAGAGTGTGTTCCTCTTTCCTCTTCTTCGTGACTTCGCTCTACATCTTAATAGCGGAGACGAGTCTATCTGGATTGGAGAAATAGCCTTTGACGAAATCATAATTCTTAACTTTTGGCATTTTCATATCTTCCTTGCAGAACGTGCTTGGCTTTTTGCCGGATTTCTTGAAGTAGCTGTATTCATCTTCCGCTAGGATGATAAGCATTTCGATTTCGGGTGCCGTGATGATATTGATGACATCTACTTTGCTTTTGTAGGCTTTGCTTATCCGGAAATTCTCATTTCTGGAATCGAGAATTCTAAGGATAGATATCTTTCCTTGAAATCCTTTTCTCAAATAACGTTCTTCAAATTTCTTTCCGTCACGGGAACGGATGACTTCTTCCTCAATCAGATTTTCCCTTCTGAAAATCAAAAGACCGTTATCTAACAGGATATCGATAATGGCGTTCTCACTGGCTCCTTCGCATACTACTGCAATGTATTCTGCTAACTTCATCTTAGTCCTTTATCGCTGTGAAAATGTATTTTTTCAGCTTCATATAGGAATCATAGGATGGCACGGTTCCTTCTAAAAGTCCGCTTTGATAGGCATCGCTCTTTTTGATGTCATTTCTCTTCAGCAGATTGGATAGGTTTGTTATGGTGATTCCTCCTTCATTTCTTGTGATGAATAGGCTATCGTTTCTCTCATATTCATCCAGTAGTTCTGGATAATGCGTTGAATAGATGATACTGCCTCCGTTTCTGTTCAGTTTTCCATCCGTAAAGAGTCTTAATAGGGTCGCTACGATCTCTTTGTTGAAGTGATTCTCGATTTCATCGATGATGAGGTATCCGCCATTTTTCAGAATGTCTGTGGCTAAGCGAAATGCAATCATTCCCTTTATTGTTCCGGAGGAGAGATACTCACTCAACTCATTTGCGCTGCTTAAAAGGATTTCCTTTTTTCCTATGAACTTTAGATGAATCCTGGATTGATTGCTTTTTTCCTCGAAATGCAGGCTCTCTATCGATGGGTCCAAAAAGGATAGGATGCTTAGGGGAACGTCCTTTGTCATCACAGGGATGTTTTCATTCGTGAAGGGAAGCATATCGATGACAGGGATATGCTCTTCTGTTTTCTTGTTTCTGGATATCATGATGCTAACATCATCAGGAAGGAACTCTTCCTTCGAATCTCTTACGATACAGGGCTGAGAAAGATCAAAATCGAACAGACTCTTTCTTGTTTTTACATCCTTGGATTTCTTTGTGTACAGAGATTCGCTTTGGAAACGATAAAGGAAAGTTCCTAAAATATCCTTCCTGGACTCGATTACTGACTTCAATAGACAGATTTCTTTTTCCTTCTCTGAGTAGAAATAAATCTGGAAGGAGACAGCATTGGAATCGCCTAAGATGTTCTTACAGTCTATGTGATTGATCGGCTCATTGTTGAGGATAGCAAGAGATAACTTTATCAGTTTCAATGCAGAGGTTTTTCCAGAGGCGTTGATTCCGATGAATCCATTGGCTGTATTAAGATATATATTCGAAAAAAGAGGATAAAGCATACCTTTTTGTTCCTCATTGATTCTCTGAACGGCATAAAAGGATATATCGATCTGCTCTTTGAATAACGGCAAACCATCTGCAATGATCCGTAGTAGCTTCATATGTTACCTCCCAAAAGGATTCCTTTTGATTGATGTTAACACATAAATAGAAAATTATCAACGGAAAATCTGTATTTAACTATCAAGACGACAGAATATCTGACTGAATTTAGAAACTATCAACGAAAAATCCGCTTTTAATTTCTTATACTAGATGCCATCGAATGCTGAATGTCATCGGATTTCAAGTGTACCATTTTTGGTACACTTGAAACTTTATAATATCTTCAGTTATAAAGGGGGGATTATCGAGATGAGAGAAAACATTCAGTTTTTGAATTCTAAGACGAAGAAGATCATACCTTACGTTGAAGAGAGTCTATCTATCCTTGAATCACTGAATCTGACTGTTACTGAAAATGTTATGTTTCATGTCTGTTCTCCTTCTCATCCTGGTGCTCTCGGTCAAACACATCACTATAGTTCTAAAAATAAGTATGTAATCACGATCAGTCCTAAAATCATTGATGACAAAGATGAATGTACAAATACTATCATCCACGAACTTCTCCACGTCAAATCAAAAGGCAAAGGTATCAATAGAGGGCATGGCAAATGGTGGAATCGATTAGCTAACTTAGTCTCTTATAGTTCGAAGTACAATATTGCCCGATACGCTGAAGTTCCGCCTGTAAAAGAATCCAATTCCTTCTTCCGTTTGTCGAAAGAAAAACAGAAACTTCTTTTTGAAAAGATGAAAGAAGAAAACAATCCGGAACTATTAGAAAAGTTCCACTCCATCTACTTCTCTCTGATCGATAACAATCAGAAAGAAGAATATACCTTCTATTACATTGAAAACAAAATCATCCGAAACAAAGATCTTCCGTATCTTCCTGTGAAAGATCTCTTTCCCTCTATTGCAGTAAATGATCGCGTTCGCTGGGGTTTAGTCAACCGCTATCTGACCGGTCAATATGATGATGTATTAGATACTCCTAGCAAATCGAGTCGTTTCCATTATCTATTCTCCCTTCCTTTTAACGGAGATGATCCTGATAATGTTCTTGACGCTTTCAAAAGATATCAAGCTCTCAACATCGTAAAGAATCATACGGAGTCACGTTTCTCCTCTATCTGATATCTTTTTCTCTTCTGATTGTTCCATTATAGAGTCCGTATTCATGAAACTTTATATATATCACAAGAAAATCATGAATACGGACTCTATAAATATGTTAGAATAAACGCATGCCAACTTTTAAGAAATACAGCAAGAAAAGACATATCAAAGAATTCTCCATTGGATTGCTATTACTATGCAGCATATCCCTTCTTTCTGTTGGCTTTTCTACCTGGTACTCTGGTACGGATTCCAAAGGGGAAGGTACAGTAGAGATCGAGATTGCGGATACGGTTGATAAAAATTTGTTTATTACGTTTGATAAGACTGCAGATGTCTTTCAATATTGCAAGTATGGCATCATTGATGAAAAGAATGAGATGATTGTCTATACAGGAGATATCATTGTCGGTTTCTCGATTGATGTCAATTATCTGAAAGATAGCGCAAAGACTTACTTCTCTATAGATTTGACTGATTTTGATCTTTCTGTGACTTTCTCTCATAAATATAGCGATTTTGATAATCTATTAAAATCTTATCTAAAATCCGTATCTTTAGGTATGAGTACTAGTGAAGTGACAGCATACGATATCACTCCTACTTCAAATACAGCTACGTCTACATCCTACAAATCTGGTTTTGATTTTACTCCTGATTTGACTGCAGAGACATTGTATTTCAAGGTGAAATACTCTTTTGAGTTTCCACAGAGTACATTTGAAACGGATGTCTATAACAAGATTACTCATACGGATTTAGTCTTTTATATCGATGCGGAGGTAATCTTCTAATATGAAAGCAAGAAGAAGCCTTATTGTCATATCGCTTTTGGCATTATCATTGACTGCTGTCGGGGAAAGCCAGTGGATTGCCATCAATAAATCTACGGAAACCTCTTATAACAAGAAAGCGGATAGTGATGTTACTATTGTTGCTTATACAAGAACGAATAATGTAAATACATACTATCTGTCTATTGAAAAAGCATTAGAACAAACCACATCTGGAACTGTGTATGTTGTACCTGGTACTAATCCTACTATCACCAGAAACTGTGAAATCAAATCTGGTGTTACTTTATGCATTCCTTATGATGATAATGGCGATGGGACACATAGTGATTACACTAGTTTAAAAAATCAATCTAATGATGGCTTTGCGGATAAAGATGCTACTGCAGTAGCTAAATACAGAAAGAATGTTGTCACAATTGCTGCAGGAATAACACTAACGAATAATGGAACTATAGATGTTGCCGGTAAAGTTGGTGTTGGAAATAGCAATCAAAGACCAACTGGTTTTACTATGGGCGACTATTGTGAAATCTTAATGAAAGATAATGCCAAGATAAAGAATAATGGCACCATTAATCTTTATGGATACATAAAAGAAGATTCAAAAAATAATGGGAGCGTGGTAGAAAACTCTTCAACTGGTAGTATGAAGATGCCACTTGTTATTTATGATTTTAAAGGAGGCAGTTATGCATCGGCGTGTAAAAATAAAGGAACGCTAGGATTTAGTTATTTTGACTTTCCAAATTGCCATGTTCTCCAAAATTATATTTACGGCTCAAAATTAACTGGTCTTGCGGTTTTGTATGCGGTAAGTAGTTATAATAGTGCAACTGCTTTGGTTTTAGGAACTGATAATGAAAATTGCCTTTTTAAGATGTCTCAAGGCAGCAAAGTTGTAATCAAATACTTATCATCTGATTATCGATATACTACAGTTGATGTTTCAAAAAATGTTACTGAGGCAACTGCTAATTATACTCATATTAATATATATGGTGATTTAACTCTTTCTTCGCTTAATATTGATGCAGTATATGTCAACTTCGATACATCCAGTGTTGAATGCCCTATATCCTATAAATACCAGATTGTTCAAGAAAGTGGCACACTTAAAATTGATAGCAAAATGAAGTTTCTTTCTGGCTCTTCTTTAACAATTGCTAAAGGGGCCAAATGTATAATTAATGCTGGAACAACTTTTTATCAAAAATACACACCTGTAGTGACCTATGTTAGCACGGACTTTTCTCCTTTAAAAATGGGTAGATCTAAACTTGTTGTGAATGGAGCCTTGACTATTAATTCGAGTTTTGGCGGTGTAATTAATACCGAAGGAGATGGGCAAGTTACTACTGGAACTGATTTTGTTGGTTCATATACTAGTGTTGAAGTTATTGATTGTGGCGGTACTAGCTACGCTACTAATTATGAACAGCATCTTGAACGTGCTGAGGCGTATATGTCTGATGGCACGCTTAAGATTTTGTCCCCTTTGAATGATAGTGAAACAAACTATCATTTGTCTGGAAATTATTGGACGGATTCTGCTGCTGATTCTAAAGTAACACAGGCTACATTGGGCTTTTCCCCTGCATATGCAAAATCAGCTAATCAGTCCACGGCAGATTATACTGTTACTGTGTCCTGTGATTACTTTACCTCTTATAACATTGATGCCGAATACAAATGGTCAATTGATAATGGGTTGAATCTAAGTGAAAATGGCAATCAAGTTTCTTTTACAACCCCAAAGGCTACTAGCAATGAAATAACTTATACATTAACTTGTGAGGTTTCTTTTACAAGCACTGACTTGGGTACTCATACAATAACATTTACCGGACAATATATTGCATATTATAGTTGTGTTCTACCCACTGCCCTGGTCCTAATGGCAGATGGGACTTACAAGCAAGCAGGATCATTGAATATTGGTGATGAGGTTCTGTGCTTCGATCACGAAACAGGCAAAATGATTCCTAATAAATTGATTATCAATTCTCATATCAATGAGGAACCTAGATTGTACGAAGTAGTTAATTTGGAATTTGAAAATAATAAGAAGACTTCGTTAGTTGATGAACATGCTTATTTTGATGTCGAGAAAAATAAGTATGTGTATCTGAATAAAGATAATGCGACTCAATACATCGGTCATAGATTTGTATTTGTTGATCATGAATTGAAGCGATATACCTTGAAACTAACGCAAGTCACGGTTGAGAAGATTTTTACTAAATTGGCTGCACCCGTCAGTGCATATCATTTGAATGTCATCGTTGATGATATGCTGAGCATTGAAGGTGGAATAGCGGGCCTATTCAATGTATTTGAATATAATCTTGATACACTTGCATACGATAAAGAATTGATGGAAGAGGACATCAAGAAATATGGCTTGACTGATTACGGCCAGTTCAAAGATTACTTCCCATATGAAATCTTCCATGATTATTTGCCTTGCAAGTATTTCAATGTTGCCTGTGGAAAAGGCATAGTCACCTGGGATATCATCAAATCTTATATCTCTAAGTGGAAAGATCAGCTGATGGAGAATATGAAGTAAATAGTAAGATAGAGGTATCTAATATATAGTTATGGATGAATTAGAGAAACTGAAAGCACGCATCGATAAGTTCAACAAGGACAGAGACTGGGATCAGTTCCATAGTCCCTCTAATCTTGCCAAGTCTATTTCCATAGAGGCAGGAGAACTTTTAGAGTGCTATCAGTGGAATGAGAATGCTGATATCGAAGAGGTCAAGGAAGAGTTAGCGGATGTCATGAATTACTGTATCCAGTTATCCATGGTCCTTGATGTCGATATCATCGACATCATGAACAAGAAGATGGATAAGACAGAGAAAAAGTATCCCATCGATAAGGCAAAAGGAGTCTCTACGAAGTATACGAAACTGAAATGAAAATTAAAATTTCGGTAAGCGATTACATGATTTTGTCAAGATTTTGAACAACCATGGTATTTCCTACGCTAAAAAACTGCCAAAATGCTAGATTTTATCGAAAAAAATTGATTTTTTAAAATACCTGTGGTATCTTGTTTTTAAAGAAAGGCAGGTCACATTATGGCTGAAACAAAAATCATTACAAAAGAAGATTTGGCTGAACAGTTGGCAAAAGAAGGAAGAATGAAGAAGGGTGATGCCTTAAAGGCAGTCGAGATGGTCTTCACTTACATCGCATCCGGTCTCAATGATCCCGAATACGGAACCGTCAAGATTGCAGGCTTCGGTCAGTTCGTCCTCGTCGATCGTCCGGAGAGAACCGGTGTCGATCCCTCTGACAAATCCAGAAAGATCGTCATTCCTGCTTCCAAGGCCGTCAAGTTCAAACCTTCCAAGACTTTGAAGGATCTTGTCAACGCAAAGTAAACTTATCCGTCACCTCCAATGCCGTCTCTTGACGGCATTTTTTAAACCATGAATATTCACTATCCCGAGAAAGTCTCTTCTATCTTCATTGAGTTATCCTCTTTCATCAAAGAGGAACTCTTTTTAGTCGGAGGATCAACTCGTGATCTGATCTTAAATAAGAGCGTGGATGATCTCGATTTTGCAACCAGTGCTGACCCTACTTACATCCACGCTCTATTTCCCGATAAGCTCTACTTTGAAAAGTATGGAACCACAACCTTCAAAATCGATGGGTATCATATCACCTTGGCAAGTTACAGAAGAGAGTGTGACTATACTGACTATCGTCATCCGAGCAAGGTCGAATTTCTAAAAGACTATAAGGAAGATAGTAAAAGAAGAGATTTCACAATCAATGCTCTTTACGGAGATCAATCTGGTGAAATCTATGATCCAACCGGACTTGGATTAAAGGATATCAAAGAGAAACGGATAAGGATCATCGGTGATCCGACGACAAGACTCATCGAGGATCCTTTACGTATCTTAAGAGCCTTCCGATTCTCGGAAGAGCTTTCCTTCTCTATCGATGATGCTCTTTTTGAGGCAATCAAGAAGGAAGAAGGACTCTTAAGTCATCTCAATCCGAATAAAATCATGGAAGAGATACGGAAATTCCCAAAAGAGAGACAGGAATACTATCTCTCCCTTTACTATCATAAAGAAGATAGCTCAAAGACGGATTTGATATAATCTAGATGGAGGAAAACTATGAACTTAACAAAGAACGATATCGACTGGAAAAGTCTTCTGATCAAGAAATACCTGAACTATGGTCTCGATGAAATCGATACTATGGTTTTATTCGTTTCGGATGCTGTCTTATCCATTGCTGGGAATACATTACTTACCTGTGAGATCCTTTCTCCTTATATGAAAGCTCCCAAGGATCAGATCGATCAGTCCTTATCCAAACTGATGTCGAAGAAATATCTTACCATCGTACAGAACGGAACCGAGTTTACGACCTCTCTTGACTCCTTTAAGGAACTCCTTTTCCAGGATGAGATCAAAGATCTCATCCTCAAACGAAATGACAACGCCTTGAAAAATCCTCTCTCCGAGAACTTATACTCCTATTTGGAAAGCATCAATGGACCGCTCTCTCCTATCGATAAGGACAGAGTCAGCCAGTGGATCAAAGGCGGAGCCGATGAGAATATGATCAAAGAGGCCTGCAAGAAAGCCATCACCAAGAATGGTCATATCTCCTTTAAGACAGCGGATGCTTTTGTACTTCAGATGCAGAGAAGCGAATCGAGAAAGACCATCGGTGTCTCTACCGTCAACGAAGAGACCAGCAAGTCCGATGACCTTCAGAAACTCATTGAATCCACAAACTGGTAGCATGAAAAAGAGAGAGAAAGCACTTTACATTCAGGAAGTCTTAGAGTCCTTGTATCCGCATACCGAGACCTTCCTACACTTCAGTAATGATTATCAGCTTTTATTTGCTATCATCCTCTCAGCCCAGGCTACGGATAAATCCGTCAATGAGGCAACAAAGAGACTTTTCTCTCTTTTGCCCCATTTAGAGGACTATAAGGAGGAAAATAAAACGATTATATTAGACTCCATCAAAAAGGTAGGACTAGGAAAATCCAAGTGCGAATATATCCTAAAGACTGCGAAGATCCTATTAGAAAAGCATGAGGGAAAAGTTCCGACAGAGAGAAGTGTCTTGATGACACTTCCCGGTGTCGGATACAAAACATCTGGCGTATTCTTAGGAGAGTATTATAATATAGCGTACATTCCAGTCGATACCCACGTATACCGTGTTACGCATCGATTAGGAATCGTCAAGGATGATCTTACTTCCGACGAGACAGAAGTCGCCTTGGAAAAGCTCTACAAAGATCATTCCTCCATCCATCTTCACCGTCAGTTCATCTTATTCGGCAGGAATATCTGCCTAGCGAAATCTCCCCAATGCAAAGATTGTCCGTTAAAAGAAGTCTGTAACTATCATCGAAAGCAAAAAGTCAATTAGGAATTCCCAATTGACTTTTTCACTTTCAGAAAGGAGTAGAACGTGCCGAAACTTTACGGAAAAGAACATATCACCTTCCTCGTCATCTATTTTCTCGTCTTCATCGTAACTGTCGTTTTAACGAAACTCTTTCTCAAGACGAAGAAAAGTCAGATGATCTATCTTCGCGTTGTAGCAGGATTGACTCTTCTCTTCAATATCCTATGCCGAATCGGTGTCGCTATCTATGAAGAGCCGATGGAATGGTTTCCGTCTACGGTCTGTTCTTTGACTAGCTTTGTCCTACCTGCCTTTGTCTTACTAAGGAAAGAGAACAGCTACTTATATCATGGTGTCTTCTATATCGCCATCATTGGAGGTATCGCTACACTCCTCTATCCGGAATTCATCTCACAGGGACCGACAATCTTCCAACTCAATACCTTTATGGGACTCTTACACCACGGCACTCTCTTCTTATTAGCCGTATCGATGCTACTATTCAATTGGTTCCGTCCCTCTTTGAAAAAGAGCTATGTCTTCCCTCTTACCTTTGCCTGTTATATTGCAGTCGGTGCTTTCGCTATCCATAAACTAGGATTGGAAGACGGCATGCTCATCAATGCCCCTATCATATCAGGAACGATTATCGACTGCTGGTTTATCCTACTCGTCGGTACAGCATCTGTTTATCTTATCTCCTTCCTCTATGAGATTGTCTACCTAAGATGGTTCAAAAACAGAACGAGAAACAAATGAAGACAGAAAAGCAGCGTGCCCAAATGGGTGCGCTGTTTTTGACGAAAAGACTTGTTTGTGTGTTGCAAATTCAAAATAATTCTGAATTTACAACACTAACTCAGCATAATATCTGTCTTATGAGTCAAAAAGTCTTCGATGTTGAGATGAATGATTCCGTCTCTAGACATATCGAACTCATCCAAAGAGAGGACATATTTCGGTGAAGAATCACGGACGGAATCATAGGCGGAGAATTCTCTCTTTATGACTTCATCGTCAGAAAGGAGATAGCAGACCTGAACAAAGCATTTCTTTCCATCCTTCATCGCGACAAAGTCGATCTCTCCCTTATAGGTCTTTCCGATTCGGATGTCATATCCTCGATAGAGGAGTTCATTGTATATGACATTCTCCAATGCGTGAGCGATGAAGATTTTATTCGAAGAGGCACAGGCAAGAAGGAAACCATTGTCGACGACAAACTGCTTTTCAATCTGCTTCAATGTCCTCTTGGAAGAGATATCGTATCTCTTCACTCGGGATATCAGACATGCTTCCTCTAATTTCTCTAAGTAACGGTAAACATTATTGGTATAGATTTTGTTTGGATTATTTCTGTTATAGGTCTCTACAATGCTCTCGGCCGAGAATTCCTTGACGGAATTGGAGAGGATGTAATCCGAAATGGTGAGGAATACCTCTTTATTGATCTTTGATCTCTTATTGCAGATATCTTTTTCTATAATGCCAGTATAGATAGATTTCAGATATTCTTTGATATCCTCTTCTAAAGTGTAATCCATACGCTGTGGCATGCCCCCATACCGTATATAGTTCTGTAATGGTTTAGAAGGTAGGGGAAGATCATTCTCCTTGTAGTATTCCAAAAACTCCTGATAGGTAAAAGGCATGATCTTGAACTCTTTGCATCGACCAACCAATAGACTTGCCATCCTTCCGGAAAGAAGCTTCGAGTTGCTTCCTGTCACAAAGATAGACACGTTCTGAGTTGCCTTCAGAGAGGAAAGGACTTTTTCAAATTTGTTCACATTCTGAATCTCATCGAGGAAGAGAAAGTATTTGTCAGTGTCTTTGATTCTTTTCAGAATATAGTCGTTCAGCTTTGTATAGGATTGGATTTTAGAATACTGAACCTCTTCAAAATTGATAGAGATCACATGATCCTCTTTGACATGGTACTTCTCGATGATGTCTTCCTTGATCTGGCTAAGCAGAATACTTTTTCCGCATCTTCTTACCCCAGTAAGGACTTTGATCAGATTGGAATCATAGAATCTTCTGATGTGATCTATGTACTGACTTCTTTTGACTAGCATAACAGTTACCTCAATATCATTATAGTGAAAAAGATTAATTTATGTGTTGCAAATTCAAAATAATTTTCAATTTACAACACTTGTAATCATATCATTGCTTTAAATTTGAACATATACACAATGTCTTGCCTGGCTATTCCGTATATAGCTGAATTTGCTTTGAAATGAGCATTGAAAGAGAACCTTAAGACTCGTAAAATATTCTTGTCAGAAATACTATGGCCATAAGTGGATTAGGCCTAGAGAAAGGAAGATGATTATGAAGAAGAAAATGATACTTAGCCTCCTTGCTTTGTTATGCATCGGCTCTACCAGTCTTACCTCCTGTATGAAGGATGGCGTAGACGGTAAAGACGGTGTTAATGGTGTAGACGGAAAAGACGGTGAAAACGGAAAAGACGGAACCGTCATCTATACCGGTGTAGGAGCACCGTTATCCGGAACCGGAAAAGTCGGAGATCTCTATGTTGACTCCGAGTCCGGTGACCTCTATTCCAAAGGAGATACCGGATGGATCAAGACAGGAAACATCAAAGGTGCTCAGGGTGATACCGGTAAGCAGGGTGTTTCCATTACCGGAGTCTCCAAGACAACGACAGCGAATAATGTCGATATCTACACTATCACCTATTCCGATGGAAGCACTTCTACCTTTACTGTCACCAATGGCGTCGATGGAAAACCTGGCGTTCAGGGCGAGAAAGGTGCTGACGGCCATACTCCTACTATTACCGTCGGATCTAACGGAAATTGGTATGTCGATGGCGTCGATACCGGATATCAGGCAACCGGCCCGAAAGGAGATGCCGGTGTCAATGGTACCGATGGCGTCTCCATCATCAGCATCGTCAAGACCGATACGACAGGAGAAGCCGATACCTATACGATCTATTACTCCGATAAGTCGACCTCTACCTTCAAAGTCCGTAATGGCATTGATGGCCATTCTCCCGTGGTTAAGATCGGAGAGGACGGATACTGGTATGTCGATGATGTCAATACCGGTGTCAAGGCAAAGGGAGATACCGGAAACGGAATCTACAGCGTGACAAAGACATCCTCGGATGGCAATGTGGATACCTATACCATCACCTATACGGATGGCTCTACTTCTACCTTTGTTGTCACCAATGGCGTCGACGGAAAGACCCCTTATATCGGAGAAAACGGTCACTGGTGGATTGGTGATACAGATACGGGAGTGAATGCAAAGGGCGATAAAGGCGACAAAGGTGATAAGGGCGTCTCCATCGTCAGCATCAAGA
>CAVJZP010000038.1:0-16283 GCA_963654365.1 Oscillospiraceae bacterium | reverse complement strand
GGAAACCACCGATAGAATCGGGAATTCTGGGCTTTTATGCTTCCGAAAACCGGATAATATACCATAGCTTTAAGGTTTGTTTAAAGAACTTTGCTTAAGAACAATTAAGTATCACTAACTAAAGCGCTTACTTAGTTTTTAAGAAGTGGAACAACAAATTGGAATGCTCGTCTTTTTCCGTTCTTCTTTCATTATTTGTTCAATTTTTGTAAAATAATGTAACACTAGAAAGGATACCCCCATATGAAACATAAATTATGGATCATCTCAATGATTCCCTTCCTTCTCATCTCCTGCCAGTCCAACAAAGATTCCACGGCGCCTAATAGTTCCTCAAATTCCGAAAAAGAAAATGAAACATCTTCTACAGAGGCAACAAATTACCATATCTCAAAGAAGTTAGATGAAGCAAGAGTCTATGTCAGTGCCGAAAAGTACGTGACCTTGCCGACTGTCTTCTTCAGCGAGTATACGGATGTTCCCTATGTTGAACTTTCAGAATTCTTTGTCAACTTCTTTTCCCGTTCTCTGATGGATGGTGCTCCGAACTTCTTCGATGTCTCTAACGGAACCGTCACAAACCGTTTCACAGACACTTCCCTTGTCTTCGATGTCAAGAACAACAGACTGACCACTTCCGACTTGGATCAGTTCACCAACTACACATCCTCTGTAAAGACTCCGCTCGATATTGTAGACTGTGCAAGCAACAACCTTGCTAAGCTCAATACAGAAAAGACAACCTATACAAAAGGGAAAGAGATCACTTATGATCTCAATCGCTACTCATTGAAACTCATCTCCTATGACAACAAGATCTATGCTCCCTTCTCTGTCTTAGAGAATGTTGTCCTCTCTCCTGTCTTCATGCGTATTGCATTCAATGGAGACGCCTACTATCTTGTAACCACTACTGGCTTTGTCGATAGCAAGACCAATGAGTTGAACGAATACGGAAAGATGTTCTATTCCGGAAGTCTAAGCAAGACCCGTTCTGCTTCTTATGCTACCTATTTCTATGGAAGTTTCCTCTTTGAGATGGAGAATTATAACGGGCATTCCCCTCGTCTTGGAATCACCGACCTCGATAAAAAACTCTCTGAATTAGGATATAAGGAAGATCTGCTCTCTACTGAATCCGATTACGCCAATGCCGCTATGGCAAAAGCCATCAATGAGATTTTCCATGATGGCGGTCATACCGCATTCTATCATCGCGGAATGACAAGCGCGTTCAGCGCTGAGAAAGACAGTGCTCTACAGGCGCTTTTAATCAATTACGATAAGCGTTACATCTCGGAGATGCAGACCTTTTCGACCTTAAAGAAACTTCGTAAAAGCGAGACGAGCTTAGTCGAGGTCTCCTCTTCCAAAGAGACAGCCGTCATCCACTTCGATTCCTTCACCGCTCATACAACACCGATCACAAAAGACACGGTTGACCAGGATACAAACAGCAGCTTTGCCAATCTCTACTATGCCTTCAATGAACTTTCCAAGGAGAGTTCCGTCAAGAATGTCATCTTCGATATCAGCTTAAATGGAGGCGGTGCCGCTAGCGCCTTGGCTGAGACATTATCCTTCCTTACCGATGACCCTGTCGAGATCACTGTAACCAATACCCACACCGGAGCAGTCATAACAGAAGCCATCGATTTCGACAACAATCTCGATGGAAGCACAACGGACAAGGACTCCTACAGCGGAAAGTATAACTTCTACATCCTCACTTCAGAATTCTCCTTCTCCTGCGGAAACGCATTCCCTTATATCGCCAAGGACAAAGGCTATGCTAAAATCATCGGCCACAAGTCCGGTGGCGGTGACTGTGCTGTCATCCCAAGTGTCAGCACCGATGGCGGATCCTGGACGATGTCCTCTAACTATTCCATCACATCGAACGGAAAGAATGTCGATGATGGAAAGGATGTCGATATTTCTATCGACTACACCTCCTTCTACGATGTCGACAAACTTGAAACTGCAATCAAGTAAATCCAGGTTTAAAACGGACTCGATAACGAGCACATCAAATAAAACATCCATTCTTATCATACTAGCTGATATCATCATCCAACTGTTTCCAGAGTTCCGCAACACTGCGGAACTCTTTTTTGACCATAATAGGCATCTACTATTTCTGTCATCAAGTTGGCAAGTCTTTCCTTTCACTGAAATCTAATGAATAGTTATGTATATCTGTAGTGCCTCCAAATAAGGCTTGTGCTAATGAACCACCTTTGGCCGAAGCACAAGAAATCATTCAAAATTTGTGAAACCAATCATTTTTGCTTTGCTTAAAAATTTCTACGAAAACAGAATGTGTTGATAAATGTTCTGATAAACGTAAACAAAACGATGTCTTTGGTGTTTAGATACCGTTAAGTTATAACTAGAAAGTGAAAAGCTAATTGTGAATGCGATGATTTTCTTAACCATTTTTCACCTGTTCGTATTTGACTCTCTACAAGACAAAAGATAACTATAAGTAATAAAGATTCAATAAGAAACCATTCTAAAAGCAAAAGAATTCTTTGGTTTCAGCACTGTAGATTACCACTTCAAACTAAGCAACACTCCGCCTAAAAAACAAAGTCTAAATCTCATCCGGCAAATCATTCTCGGCGAAAGCACGTTAAAAAATTACATTTTCGCCAAGAATCTACACGAACAATTCATTGATGGATAGCACCGATTGTATTTCATTTAGATTTTCATTCTCTCCTATGCCATTTAACGCAATCATAGATAAATGAATTGCAGATTTTGTTTTAGTAACTTCCATAAAATCATGTTTCTTTTTATTCAATGTTTCCATTTGTTTCGCAGTTATCGCAAATGGTACATCATAATACTTGATTTCAAACAGATTTATAATGTCATCTTTTCTCTCAATAACCATATCAATCTGAGAACCATAGATATTATTATCTTCATCTTTTTTGCAAGACCATGGATATACCGCGGTGTATACTCCTGAAATACCCATTGCTCTTTTAATGCTATTCAAATGCAATAAGCAAATCCTTTCAAAAGCCAATCCCTTCCATGCATTAATCATCGGATTATTCAACTGGTTTACCCAAAAACAATCATCATTATTCTTTTTAGTCAAGAAATGGAAATGGAATATTGTAAAAGGATCAATGAGTTGATAGATGACAGATGTTTTCTTATATTTCATTGGCGAATATTCCCTTATAAATCCACAATTGATGAGGTCTTCCAATTTATGCGTGAAATTTCCATTATCAACTTCTTTCGTTTCCTCTAAAATATCTTTTTTTGTCATTCCATATTTCTTCTTGGATAATGACTCTATTATTTTCAGATAAGAATCAGCGTTGGAAAACAAAGACGAGAAAATATATTTAAGTTCATTTTTCAAAGGGGCATTATTTGCAAAAAAGCAGGAATCAATGAATTGAGGGATAGATTGACCTTTTGTTATATAATTCCAATAATAAGGAACACCGCCTATAACCATATATGCGTCAACTATTTGTTTCCTTGTAAGACATAGTCTTCTAGAAAGACAATATTCCTCACATTCCTCTAAAGAAAATGGATTCAGATAAATTTGCGTCGTTACTCTATTATATAGTCCGCCTTTACTATGGATAATGTTATTTATGATCCACGAGGTTGCAGAGGAACAGATAATCAACATAATATCGTTTCTAGCACTAGCCCATCCATTGTAAAAGTTTTCTAATGCTTTGATAAAATTAGATTTCTTTGTATACATCCACGCTATCTCATCAAGAAATATGATTTTCTTTTTTTGCTTTGAATCATTTATGAATTTCTTCAAGCATTCAAATGCATAAAACCAATCGTCTGCTACAACAGAATCTTTGAATCCACATTCCTTTAAATCATTCATAAAAGAGGAAATCTGTTCTTTGGTAGTGCCATTATAAATGCCAGAATGCCTGAACAATATCTTCCCCTCGAAATTTTTATTGATCAGATATGTTTTACCTACTCTGCGTCTACCATAAACAGCAATAAACGAAGACTCAGAAGAATTGTAATTATCGTTTAAAACCTTTATCTCTTTTTTTCTTCCTACAATCATAATGGCCTCCTTATTTTTGGCGAAAAAATAGAATTTTAATGTGCTTTCGCCAAAAATAATATAAAGCAAAGAAATCTTGATGTCAATCATTCTTGGCGAAAACGTGTTAAAAAATTACATTTTCGCCAAGAATTATTTTTTTGATATACCTAAATATAGCATCCTGACTCACTCATATCAGGTATCGGGAATGATTCTGTATACAGTGAAAAACCGCCTATGGCTTTGGCCGTACTCGGATGAATGAGACATATCTGCTTCATTCATCCGAGTCTATATTCCTACTACAATAAATGGGGTTTTAATGCACGTCAGTGTGCTTTTATAGGTACAAAGAAGTTAATTCTATAAAGCCAATCTCTTTTTGATAGATGAATTTGCTTTATCTCAGCACCATAGCTAAGATCATAATGGCAGCAAGGAGATATCCAAAACTGAAGAAAAGGCCATATAAAATCAGAGTAAAGTAATCCAGTGGCTTACACCTCTTTCCAAGATGCGGATGATAGAACAACAGCATAGGAATGAGATAGACAATCTGATAATAGCTTCCGATACCTTTAATATTGCTGGTATAGTTTCTGAGGCAGTATTCATTGACTGCGATAGCAGCGACGATAAGACAGATAAAGATATTCTTGATGTAATAGAATCGGTTTCCGTTGAAGAAACGCCTTGCGGCTTCCTGTCCGTACTTCTTCTTGAAATAGAGTCGTATCAGATAAAGTCCGACAAGATAGGAGACACATAATAGGGAGAACTGTGGTCTTTCCGAATCGAAGAAGTAGACCTGCCAGGTATTGAAGTCCAATCCCATGGCCTTATAGTTTTCAAAGATGACGGAAGAGATGACTATCCATGCAATTGGAATCAGACACATCAGTCGGAAGAGAATAGTCTTCTTTTTCGTATTGATTTTCTTTGGTGTATAGAAGAGGAAGAACATGATTCCGAAGTAGCAGGAGATCGTTCCGAAGTTATTCGGTACGACATAATAGTCTCTTAGAATGAAGATAAGTCCTCTTGTCTTTGCCAAGTATTCGACCAAGATGCACTCGATGAAGTAGAGACCGAAGAAGACGATTCCGTATAGGAAAAAGTTTCTTAAGCTTCGGCTGTCATCGAGGAAGATATCGAAGTCGATGAAGTAGAGCAAAAACATACCGACAGTGAAGAGACGGAAGAGATTCGTAGAGGTCTGATTGTACATCTCTTGGGTGACTCCGCTGCTATAGAATAGCATCTCCAGATTCAGGAAGATTCTGACAGAGCCTAAGGCGATAAGACAGATACCGATGATTTCCAAGACTGTCTCGGGAAGGAAGGGGAAGAAAGGAATGTCCTTTTTCATCATAGCGATATTCTCTCTCTGCTTCTCCGTGACCTTGTTAGGAGAACCGCGTGTCTTATTCTCCGTATCGGCGCTCATCGTATCGATTCTTCCGAGTTCCAGTTTTTTCTTCTCTTCCTTGATTCCGAAGAAAAAGGCGAAGAGGAGAGCAAAGAGGAAGAGTCCCGTCAGTCCGATTCCGATGATGCCCATCGCCAAAGACATGATTTCAGCGAAGAGGTTCTTATTCGCTCCCTCTTTGTGATCCGGAAGCAGTTCCTTGTAGAAGTCATATTCCATTCCGGTCTTCTCTTTGATGAGAGCAGTGAAATCGGTATTGACATTCTCAACCTTGCTTAGCATCTTCTCTTTGACTTCCGTATAGATTTCCGTGGATGATTCGACCGGTTCTCCGTTCTCCAACGTGATCGTATCGCTGAAGACAAACTTAGAGTCTTCGATATAGAAAGTGGAGATATACTTATTCAGACTGAGATAGTCAACATACTGAACCGTGAGATATTCTGTCGCCCCTTTTGCGCTGTTGGGAACGATATAGTAGATGCTATCATTTTCTCCTTTATATCGGATATAAGCGTTTAAGTCACGGATAGCAAAGGTCTCAGAGGATGTCGATATCGAGACATACTTTTCCTCATCGGATACATGGATCTCAGGTCTTGTCAGTTCATGAAGAAGAGAGAAGGTCATAGATCCTTTCTCTTTGACTTCCGAGACAAACTGGAGATATTTCTCGCTATAGAACTGATCCGCATGACTTGTGATCTCATTATTCTTGTAGAAGCTGACACCGATTGTCGTAATCGATAAGAGGAGGAAGACAACGAAGGCAATCTTGACCCAGAGTTTGGAGAGGAGAGTCCTGTACCACTTCTCAAAGCGAGTCATCTTTTCCGGCAGTTCGCTCGGATAGGAGGCCGCACCGACAAAGTTCAGAGAATAATCGATGCCGAGTTTATCGGAGATACGCTCCACATACTTCTTTCCTGGTTTTACATATCCGTTCTCATAATAGCGATAGAAAAGAGCAGGGACACCTAAAAACCTGGCAAATTCCTTCTTGGACATGCCTTTTTCTGTTCTCTTCTGATAAAGGAGTTCATTATATGAGGTTTTCATCTTATGCTTTTGCCTTTTTCTCCGGATACGTCTCCGTCACAATCACGGTCTCACCAGAAGAGGTGACATCTCCTGTCTTATAGGAGACCATATTCTCCTGTCTTTGGTCAAAATAGGTGATCTGATAAGTAGAAGCAGAAGAGATCACAATTCGGTATTCTTCTTCGACAGGAAGATAGGCAAAGAAGGTAGGACCATTCGATCCATAGGTGATATCACCGGATTTATCCAATACACCACCTTCTAAGGAAGCAACCGTCTTTCCGTTTTCATCTTCAATCCGGATATGAGAATCCTTAGTGACATCGGTCACTTCCAGATAGTAATAGCTTCCGTCGCTATTGTATTCTTTTTTCTTCGAACCATAGTTTTCATCCTGACTCATCAGATGAGAAAAGCATAATTCCGGATAGTGAGCAGAAGCGAGACAATGGACATTGTCCTTGCTTAAAAGAGTGAAAAAGAGTTCCAAATCGTTGAGGAAGACTTTTGTAAGAGCAGAGAGCAATCCATTGATGCAGGAAGTGAGATCATTCGGAGAGATATCCATGCCTAAATCCGACATGACTCTGTAGCATAAGACGATGAAGTCATTGACAAAGGCTGTTGGATCATGGAGAAGGTTGTTGATCAGAATATCGACATTGGTCGAATTGAGAAGATAGGACAAAAGGGAGACACCTAAAGTCATAAACGAGAATTTCGGTGACCCGTTCTTATATACAATCTGGAAAATGTTTCTAAGTCCAGTCTGCAGTGTTTCAACATATTCCTCTCTGGAAGAGATACCAATCGTAGCCAGACCGGATATCAGGTCAGAAAGATAGAGTCCGCTTGTCCAGTTGATCTTGTTGCTTCCGGAATCGGATATCGTCATCTCCGAATCCGTCTTGGAGAAGAAACTTCCCCCGTTGACGAAACTGGATAGATAATAGTCTCCTAAATTGTTATGATTATCCATCTCATTATAAAAGACAAGGACTGGCTTAAGAAGAGAGTCATAATCCTTGTTTCGGACCTGATCCGGAAGATAGTAATCCACCCCATACCGAGTGAAATGATATTCCTTCATGGCGACCATAGGGACAGGATCATTGGCATTGACAATGTTGTGGATATTAGAATATATCTCATCTCTCGGAGAGATATCCTCTAAATAAGAGGCTCCCATCGGAGGCTCAAAGCAGTAGCAGTAGATATTCTCTTTCTTCAATGAGATCTGGTTATCGAAGATGTTATTCCCTTTGGAGATCTCTTTATCGAGTCTTCCGATGGCAAGATTGTTCGAAGCGCCCGCTCTCGAATAGCCGACCGTCCATAATTTCACCTCTCCGGTGATAGAGCTGTTTTTCACATATTCCTTGAGGCTGTCAAGATAGATGGTAGAGGCGTCATAGAATCCTTTATGCTGTGGATTGTCTTTCCCGTCACCGACTGTGACATTGCCAGCCCACTCCATCTCATAGTTCTGTCCTCTTAAGCCTACAGCGATCAGAGTATCATTTCCGATCTTCTTCTGGCCGAAGATCATGCCTAAGGAATCCGTTGTGGATTTGACCTTGTAGTAGGAGTTGACTGCAATATCCGTAAATCCATTTTCAGCAAGGAATGCTTCCGCATTATGATAGCGATGGGTAGGATCTTGCTTATTGACATTGCTTGCAAAGCTAGACATAGCAAAAGCGATGGAACACGTCGCTAAGGAGCTATTATATACGGTGGAATCATTCAGGAAATAGTCGTCGGTAAAATAGGCGGTGCCGACATAGTCATTTTCCGATGCCTGAGGATATTGGAATGTGCTTTTCTTTATTGTGCCCTGGCTGCACGAGGCAAGTACAAAACAGGCAGAGAGGAATCCAAGAAAAGACTTGAACTTTTTCATTCCTATAGTTTAGCAAAAATAAAAAACAAAGAGTAGTTGATTGTTGAACATCTCGGATAGTTTTCCTAAGTTCCGATAACAAAGCTATCTTTTTTCTGCTCTATCAGGAAAATGGGCATTCACTTCTTCAATCTATTTTCAAAAAATGACGATATTCGCTGATTTTCGTCCTAGATTTTGAATAAAGGCGTCATCTTTTGTTGACAATTGATATACCTACGATTACTATAGTCACAGCTTTACATGAAAGGAGCAAGTCCGTTATGCCAAATGCGTTTGATTCGTTTAAGCAGATATTCCCTGATTTAGCTGAGTCTACTGCCTTCCTCGTCTTCATCTGTGTCTACGTTTCTCTTGTCCTTGTCATTTACCTTCTTTACTGCTTCGCCGCTTGGAGAATCTTCACCAAGATGGGAGAAAAAGGATGGAAATCTCTGATTCCGATCTATAATCTCTACATCCTCACCAAGTGCGTCGCCAACAAGAAACTCTTCACACCCATGGTCATCCTATACTTCATGATGTTCATCGCTTCCCTCACTACCAGTTTCCTCTCCTATAAGAGTGTACAAGGAGTCGGACTTGTTCTCTGCTCTGTTGTCTACATGGCAGCATCCATTGCATTATTCGTCCTTAACATCATTCTTGCACACAAGACCTCCAAGGCTTTCGGCCATGGTGCTGGATTCACAATCGGACTTATCTTCCTCACCTTCATCTTCGAACTCATCCTTGCCTTCGGAAGCTCTCAGTACATCGGATGCTGTGATTCCACGAATCCTTCCGAGACAAAGTAAAGACATTCTATTGTTTCCAATAGCCGCCTGTTCATCAGGCGGTTTTCTATTTACAAATGTATTAAAGCTGTTTCATACCTATTGCAACCAGAAACAAGAAAAAGTATTATATTAAGTGTCACAACAAAATAATTACAGATCGAAACTAATTGATTATGGAGGAAACAGAATGAAGAAGAACGATGTCGAGACAAAGATTGCAGACGCATTATTGAAACTGATGGATGAGAAAGACTATGATTCCATCACCATCACAGAGATTGTCGAAAAGGCAGGTGTGAGCCGTGTCACCTATTACCGCTATTTCAAGACAAAGGAAGATATCATCATCCGCTACTTCGAACTGACGAAGAACCGCTTTATGATGACAGTCAATCTCTCCTCTGGAAATACAATAGAGAACAATGATGTCACCATCCTTGCTCTGTTCCTCTTCTTCAAATCCAACATCAAAGCAAACAAGTGTTTGAGAAAGGCAAGACTGGATGGTGTCCTTCTCAATTTCCTTTCCACCGAATTCTTAGACAATCTTCCTGTGAAGTTAGACAAATATCTTGCCTACTTTGTCGCCGGAGCCTTATACAATGTTCTGATCCACTGGTTAGACGGCGACTGCAAGGATCCGATTGAAGAGGTCTCTAAACCTTTCGTCGATATTCAGAACAAGTTCCAAGGACAGAGCCTATGAGAAAAACAAAAAGATTCGCTCCTCTTTTCTCGCTTTCTTTCCTTGCCTTTTCCCTATTCTCCTGTAACGGAAGCAAAGAGGTGAAACTATCCAAAGCCCATATCAGCGAAGACGTGAAGTTCAAAACGGCAGTTGTCGATATTTCCATCGATGATTTCAACGCCTTAGGCTTTGAATACGGAGATAGCTGCAAAGTCACTTTCAGCAACGGACGTGCCTTGGAGAATGTCCCCTATTACAATGGATACTATGTCAAAAACGGAGATCCGGTCATTGTCGCTTATCCTTCCAGCACTAATATCCAAGTAACATTCAACAATACGGGAATCTGGGATGTCTACTCTCTGAAGGACACGGATACGGTCGATATTCAGCTGACTGAAAAAAAGAAATACATCTCCACTCAGGAAGCGCTAAGTCAGAGTTACTCCTTGGATAGAAGCCAATACGGCTCCGATGAGGAGTTTGTCAACTTCCGTGCCTTAAAAGGAGGTGCTTTGAAGGAGAATTATATTTTCCGTGGCGCAAGTCCTGTCGATAACAGCAGAAACAGAGCAAAGTATACGGATCATCTCTTAAAGGAGAATAATATTCATGCTGTCGTTGACTTAGCGGATAGTGAAGACGATATGAAGAACTATATCAGCAAAGAGGATTTCTCCTCTGACTATACGAAAGGTCTCTACGAGGATGACAAAGTCATTCTGCTGGCGATGGGCTCTGGTTATACGACAGAGAATTATAAGAAAAGCCTCGCTAACGGTTTCCAATTCATGGTGAAGAATCCTTCTCCCTATTACATCCATTGCATGGAAGGAAAAGACAGAACTGGTTTTGTCTGTACTCTGATTGAAGCCTTAGCCGGCGCTAGCTATGATGAGATGTGCACGGATTATATGATGACCTATCAGAACTACTACAAGATCACAAAAGAGACGACACCGGAGAAATATAACGCCATTGTCCCTCTTTACTTCGATTCCTTTATCGACTGTATCTTAGGAACCAACGGAGATAAAAGCAATCCGGATTATAAAAAGGGTGCAAAAGATTATCTCCTCAGCGCTGGCATGACTAGCAATGACATCGACGAATTCATAAATCTGATTACGAAGTAACATATGAAAAAAATCAACATTCTTTTTATCTGTCAAGGAAACATCGGTCGTTCTCCGACGGCAATGTTTCTGCTTCAACATAGATTCCGACAATTGGGTATAGAAGATGACTATGAAGTCACATCTGCCGCTTTAGAATCCACCACAGAAGGATGTGACATGGATGATTGTGCAAAAGCAGTATTGGATAAACATCATATCCCTTATACAAAACACCATGCACACCAATTAACAGACGATGAATTTCTGAAACAAGATTATGTTCTCTATATGGAGGACTATCAACTTTTTGAAATCCGTATTCAGATGCCAGAGGATTTCAAAGCAAAGCTAATCAAGCTCAGCGAATACCATAACGAAGAAGAGATCAAAGATCCTAACTATACTGGTGATTTTGAAAAGGCATACGAAGAGATCGATAATGGAATCGACGGATTCCTGAAAGAAGAACTTCATCTTCAAAGATAGATTCTTTTGACGCCTAAAGCGTTTTCCTATGATTTTGTATTAGAATTTTTTATTCCTTTTTGCTAGAATACTTCCATCAACGAGTAACAGCAATGTGTAAGTCCGGTTGACCATGGGCTTGCACATTTTTGTTTTGTGCAAGGCATAAGGAGGAAATATGGAAAAACAAAACAAGATGGCAGTAGAGCCATTAAGAAAGCTGTTCTGGAAGATGGGTCTTCCGATGATCGTGTCGATGGTCTTGCAGGCGTTATACAATGTTGTCGACAGCATCTTTGTCGCCAACATGGAAGGAGTAGGTGACATTGCTAACGAGGCATTGACCTACGCTTTCCCGATTCAGATTCTGATTATCGCAATCGGTGTCGGAACAGGAGTCGGACTCAACGCTCTGCTTTCCAAAAGTCTTGGTGAAAGAGATAAGGAAAAAGTCAGCAAGGTAGCTGGAAACGGAATCTTCTTAGCTATTGTCATCTATCTTGTCTTTCTTGTATTCGGATTATTCGGTTCAAGATGGTTTATCTCTCTTTTCTCGAAGAATGAGGATATTATCGAAATGGGAACTAGTTATCTGAAGATCTGCTCGTCCCTATCTTTAGGTGCGATCGGATATGCGATCTACGAGAGATTTCTTCAGGCGACTGGTAAGACAATGTATTCTACGATTGCTCAGATCTCTGGTGCTGTCATCAACATCGTATTCGACTATGTCTTTATCTTCCCTTTGAACATGGGGGTGTGCGGTGCTGCCTGGGCTACGGTTCTGGGTCAGTTTGTCTCCTTGTTCATCGCTATGTTCTTACACTATCTGAAGAACAAGGAGATCGACGGAAACCTGAAATACGTAAAACCTAACGGAAAAATCATCAAAGGCATCTATTCCATCGGCATCTCTGCCGCTATCATGCAAGGACTGTTATCCGTTATGATGGCTGGCATGAATATCATTCTTGGCTCAGCCAATGCCGATTCCACCGTTCTTGTCGGAACCTTTGGCATCTATTACAAGATTCAGCAGATTGCACTATTCTCCTGCTTTGGATTATCCAACACAATCATCACAGTCCTTTCCTTCAATTACGGAATGAAGGACAAAGAGAGATGCAAAGACTGTATCAAATACGGGATTCTCGATACTCTGATTGTGACATTGATCATCACGATTCTGTTTGAGATCATCGCTAATCCCTTATCGAAGCTATTCGCTTTATCCGGAGGATCGACCGGCAAGCTGATCTCAGTCTGTGAAAAGGCGACAAGGATTGCATCCATCGGTTATCTTTTCATGGGATTCTCGGTTGCTGTTCAAGGTATCTTCCAAGCCCTTGGCTATTCCTTTAAGCCGTTGTTCACCGCACTTTTGAGACTTGTCGTCTTTGTCTTCCCTATCGCCTATCTTTTCACTTTGTCTTCTTCTGTTGTCGATATTGTCTGGTGGACCTTCCCGATATCGGAAGCACTTACTGCAATCATCTCCTTCTTTCTCTTACGTCAGGTCATGAAAAAGAAAATCGATACGTTAGAAATTAAGGAGAGCAGTGATGATAACCTCATCATCACGATCTCAAGAGAGCACGGAACAAGAGGAAAGACGATTGGAAAGATGGTAGCGGAGAGACTATCGATTCCCTTCTATGACAAAGAGCTCACTCTTTTGGAAGCCAAAAAGAGAGGACTCGATAAGAAGTTTATCAAGGAAGAAGAGGATGATTATCGTACCTATCTCTCCTTAGACGCCAATAGGGATTCCATTATTGCACAGAGCGAAATCATTCAAGAGCTGGCGAAAAAGGAATCCTTTGTCATCGTAGGAAGATGTGCGGATTATGTCTTACGAAATCAGAAGAATCTCATCAGCGTATTTTTATACGCTGATGAAGAATTCAAGATCAGCAAAGTCATGGAGATGTATAAGGACAGTCGGGAAGATGCTATTTTGAACATCCGAAAATCCAATGAGGCAAGAAGCCGTTATTATTCCCTTGTAGCGAATAAAGCCTGGGGGAAGAAAGAAAACTATGATCTCTATCTCAACGCAGATGACACCGAAGAGAATATCGTAAAGCAGATTGTAGACTATGTATCAGAAAAGAAGAATTGATATCAGTGTCCTTTTTTCTCCGTGCACTTTCTGAAGATGCGCAAGGCAAGGAAATAAAGCGGTCCGATGATAATCACATACAGTCCCATCGTCAAATAGCAGACAAGTGCCTGACTGTTGATGTCTTTTACTGTGGAACTGTTCCAAGGGCGGAAGAACTCCTGAAAGAAGGTGCTGTGGAAAAGATTGCCGTCTTCCGAGTGGAACATAGAGAAGGTCGACACTTTTCCGCCGATGACGGAAGTCGGGAAGGCAAAGCAGAAAAGGAAAGCGGATAGGATGGAAATAATGAAGACAGTCATTCTGTACTTATTGAACGGATAGCACATAGCAAACATGATGATGAAGCCGGACAGAGAAGTCAGAATCGAGATCATCGAACTGACATTGGACTGCGTGAGAAGAGGACTATTACCAGACAATATAGGAACCTGATTGAGCAAGACGGGAATAAAGGCGCCGATGGTGATAAACACGCCAGAGAAGATAGCTTTCGGAAGGACATTCCTTTTGAATGTTCCTCGTATCGGTTCTTTTGTTCCTTCCAAGGAAAGAAGAAGACCACCGATTGAAATGACACTGTTCTGCATCAGATACATATTCTCAACACTGAACCACATCTGACCTCTTTTGAAAGGAATCAGAAGGAGGGTCAATAAGAGGAAGCAGGTTGTCTTCATCAAGAAGAGAGTTGCTGTTCTCTGTACATTGTTTACGACTCTTCTTCCCTGGGAGATAACTTCCCTAAGATGGATGAAGTCATTGTCCATCAGGACAACATCGGAGCAGGCTTTGGCAGCATCGGTTGCCTTTTCAAAGGTGATGGAGGCATTGGCTTTTCGCAAAGCAAGAATGTCGTTAACGCCATCTCCGGTCATACCGACTTTTCTTCCTTTTTCCTGAAGGGCTTCCACAATAGCTTTCTTCTGCTCGGGAGAGACTCTGGCAAAGATAGTATATTCTTCGACAATGTTTGGAATCTCTTCTAAAGAGACATTCTCCATCGAGATGTATTTCTCTGTCTCCTTCACGGAGCAGTTTTTTGCAATCTTGCTTACGGTAAGAGGGTTGTCACCAGAGATGATTTTGATATCCAATCCATTTTCATAAAAATATTCAATGGTATCCTTCGCTGATGATCTGATATTGTCCTTCAAAATGAACAAGGCGATGAGCTCATTGTTTTTCTTAAATGCCAAGACTCTGTTTCCTTTGCTTGCCTCTTCTTCTACCGTTCTATATTCGTCAGAATGGATATCGAGAAGATATTCTGGAGCACCAAGGGTAAGAGTGGTCTTATCTTCATACTGAACAGAGGAACTTTTGTTCTGGCTAGAGAAAGGAAGATAGGTAGCATGAATGCCCTCTACTGTTCCATACTCCTCCTTTAAGGCTATGGCAGTAGGATTCGATTCCGTCGATACGGAATTGAATTCCTTGATGTAACGCAAAGCCTCTTCCTTCTCAATAAAGCATTTCATATCGGATACCTTCATGCTTCCATCGGTAAGAGTTCCCGTCTTATCTAAGCAGATTGTATCGACACGGGACAAGTTCTCCAGGGAGAAGAGATCCTGTATAAGGGTATTCTGTTTGGCAAGTTTACTGATGGAGACAGCCAAGGTCAGTGAGGTGAGAAGTACCAGTCCTGTCGGAATGATTCCGATTGAGAAGGCGCCGACTGTCAGCATGATTCTAGACCAGGTTGTCGCATCCTTTAAGGAATAGGTTGTATCTAATGCCTCCGACCAGACAGTAGGATCATTTCCCCACCGATTGACTTTATAGACTAGAGTAGACGTGACAATCACGACAACGCCGATTAAGATAAATCCTAATATCTTGATGAGCTTATAGATGTTAGTCATCAGTTCCGATTTCTGTTTGCTCAGTTTCTTCACCTTATCAGAAAGCTTTGAGGCATAGGTCTCATCGCCGACCTTTGTGACCTGACAATACCCCGATCCAATCATCACGTTGGACCCGGAATAGAGGGTATCTCCTTTCTGTTTCTTCACCAAGTCAGATTCCCCCGTCAGCAAGGATTCGTCAACTTCCAATGTGCCTTCTCTGACTTCCATATCACAAGATACCTGGTTTCCGGCTTTCAGATGGATGATATCATCGAGAACGATATCATCGGTGATGATTTCTTTCTCTTCTTTATTTCGTATTACCATGCATTTTGCTTTGTTGACGATGTTGATCTTATGTAGGATTCTTTTTGAACGGCACTCCTGTACTGTTCCAATCATGGAATTGAGAATGACAGGAACGAGGAAAAGGAATTTTGAGAATCCGAAATACTTATCCGCAACATCCTTATGTCCTGTCTGATTGAGATAGATGACAAAAAAGAGAAACATCGCTCCGATGCCGATAAGGACAAGGTTGAAAGAGTTGAAAAAGTTATCAAAGATGATCCGCAGATAGGATTTTTCGACATGGTTCCTGTTTCGGTTATCCATGCCTGCCTTGACTCTTTCTGTTATTTCTTTTTCGTTGAGCCCTTCTTGGATATCCGTTCTTTTTCTTTCTATATCGATTGTGTTTCTTTTTTTCATGATTTTCTCTTCTTTTCCGTTTCTTCGAACTATATAGTGCGTTTTTCCATTCGTGTTGTCAATGATTTCATAAGAAGAAGTCTTCCCTTTCGAACCTTGACAACATAGATC
>CAVJZP010000037.1:0-16995 GCA_963654365.1 Oscillospiraceae bacterium | reverse complement strand
ACTGTCGACAAAGTCATTGCTTTATTGACAAAGGAAATCAGAAAGAAAAAATAAATCATGAAACAAGCGATCGACGAACAGTTTCTTCAGCAAATCGAACTTCTCTCTTTATCGGTTAAAGATAATGTCGCCGGTCTTTTCGGTGGAAACCATAAATCCAAAAAGTATGGTTCCTCCTGCGAATTCGCCGATTATCGTGACTATATCGAAGGAGATGATGTCACAAAGATCGACTGGAACATCTATGGCAAATTTGAAAAGATGTATCTGAAGCTCTTCCTAGATGAGAGACAGATGCAGACAAGGATCTACATCGACGGTTCCGCTTCGATGAAGTATTACGATAAAGGCGAATACGCAATCCGTTTGGCAACGGCCTTCTCTTATCTCTCTTTGAAGGAGATGGATAAGGTGAATGTCTATCTCATCCAGGGAAAGCAGGCTATCCCGGTCTTGGAGAACATCATCGGAAAGGATGCCTTTCTGAATTCCATCAACAAGCTCAACAACATCAAGTTCGAAGGAGAATCCTATATTTCCGATGCTATCATCCGCTCCATGGTCGGATACGGAGATGGAAAATCCATCCTGATCTCTGACTTTCTGACGGATAACAACTATACCGATGCTATCGATTACCTCAGAGGGAAGAAGAGAGACGTTCTCTGTCTTCAGGTCTTAGCCCAGGAGGAGATCACTCCTACCTATAGAGGAAAACTGATTCTCCACGACAGTGAGAACGACAGCAAGTTCTACAAGGACAACGTCAACCGCGATGTCTTAAACGCCTATAAAAAGGCCTTGGAATTCGTGACGGAAAAGGCAGAAAGCTTCTGCCATTCCAGAGAGGCAGATTACATGCTCCTCTCCACAGGCGATGATATGAAGGAGATGTTCTTAAACAAAATGATACAAAGGGGGATCATACAATGAGTTTTCTATATCCCTATGCGTTTCTGATCTTACTTGCCATTCCTGTCCTTATCATCATCTATCTTCTGAAAAACAAATACAAGGAAGCAACAGCTCCTTCTACCTACTTATGGGAGCTGAGCAAGAAATTCTTAAAGAAGAGAAGTCCACTACACACCTTTGAACATCTCATCGCATTGATTCTTCAGATTGTGACGATTACGGCGCTCAGCATCTGTCTAGCACACCCAGTGATCACGACACAAGGAAAGAGTGACAATATCTTATTCATTCTAGATGGATCTGCTTCCATGAACATGGAAGAGAATGGGGAAACCTGCTTCGACAAAGCCAAAAAAGAAATCAACAGAATCGCTGAAGAAAGCACGAATGGTTCCTCTTTTTCTTTGGTCTATAGCGGCAAGGAAAGCCGTGTCGTCTTCCAGAATGTCACAAATAGGAATCAGCTTTCTCTCTATCTCGATTCCTTAAAAGCCGAATATCTTCAGAACACCTTGGGTGACTCTTTGAAAAAGGCGCAGGAAGTCATCGAGAGCAACAATATCAATCTCTGCTATCTGCTCACTGACAAACAGGTAGAGGATTTGAACAACATCAATCTGATTGACTGCAGCGTAGAAGCAGATAATTACTCCTTATCCGACCTGAAGTATACCGCAGATGGTCTTACCATCTCGATCTCCGTCTCTGTCTTAAGCCATCTGAGCGACAAGACACTGAATGTTCATTTCTATATCAATGATGAATACATCGGAGAGAAGAAGTATGCTGTCAAAGCCGCTGAGGCTAGCACATTCTCTATTGATTATAAGGATGTAAGCAGTAAATATTCGGATATCTCTTCTGTCAAAGCAGAAATCATGAACGAGGATGCGCTTTTGGAAGATAATAGCATTGTTGTCTATAACAACAGCAATACCGCAATCACAAAGGTCTTGCTTGTATCCGATGAGCCCTTCTACCTGAAATCCATTCTTGGTGCCATCAATCGTAAATCCATATACAAAAACACGGTCACTGTCGTTAACACATCCGATTACAATCCTGCCATCGACTACGATCTTTACATCTTCGATTCCTTTACTCCTAGTACACTTCCTAGCGTTGGTTCTGTCTTCTTCTTCAATTCCTCTACGACATTGGATGGAACTGGATTCATCGCTCAGCGCTCAATTGAGGAAGATAGCGGTGTTCATCTCAGCTATGCGGACAACACCTCTTCCTTGCTCTACAACAGCCTCACTCAGGATATCGCACATAACGACATCTCCGTGAAAAAGTATGTCCGTTATTCTCTCACTGGTGAATTCACTACCATCTTAAGTTACAACAACCTCCCCTTCGTCTTTGCGGGAAAGACGGAAAATCAGCAAAGAGAAGTCGTCTTTGCCTTTGATTTACATGATTCCGATCTTCCGATGCAGTATGACTTTTCTGTTCTGATGAGAAACGCATTCGCATACGCCAATCCTAGAATCCTTACCAACTACGCCTATGAGATCGGTGAGGATGTTGTCGTCTCTCTTTCCAACAATATGGAGGCTGTCTCTATCACAACTCCTGCAGGAAAAAGTGAACCTTACTCCATCAGCAACAAAGACTATCTCACCTATAACCTCGATCAGATCGGAAGTTATAAGATTTCCATCACCTATCAAGACGGCAGTGAGAAGGTAATCTCTATTTTCTCTCGATATCCGGAAGAGGAAAGCGTTCCGCATGTCAAAGACAGTGAAAAACTTTCTCTCAACATCGATACCACGACGAAGAAAGGAAGCAAGGTCTATGACAGCCTTCTTCCTATTATTATCTGTGCTGCTGTCTTCTTCTTAGCAGATTGGGGGGTCTACGCATATGAACAATATTAAAATCTCCTATCCTTATTTCCTCTATGTCTCTATCCCTTTGGTCATTCTCTCCCTTGTCATCTTCTTCCTCATTCCGAAACAGAAGAGAAAAAGAGTCAACAACATCGTCTCCTTATCCCTTCACATTGTCCTTTCCTTCACCCTCTCTTTAGCTTTCAGCGATATTCAAGTAGTCAGAAGCAATCACAATACAGAGATGTATATCCTTGTCGACTGCTCCGATTCCGAAAAGGAAAATGTTGAGAAGATAGATTCCACCGTAAAGAGCATCTATGAGAAGTCCACTGCCTCTTCCGCTTCAACCGGCGTTGTCTGCTTTGGCGAAAACAGTTTTGTCCTAGTGAAGCCCGGTCAGAAACTGAAGAGTGTCTCTGAAGCATACGATGAGAAAAAGCATCCCGACTTCATCAAAAGCGCAAGCGATATCTCCTCTGCCCTCAACTATACAAAAGAACTCTATTCCTCCGATAGCATCAAGAAGATGGTCTTAGTCAGCGATGGTGTTGAAACAGACAATTCCGCTATGGATACAATCTCTTCCATCCTAAGTGAGAATATCTCCTTGGACGCTGTCTATCTTGAGGATACTTTGACGGACGAAGTCAGCATCAAGAGCATCGATTATGTCGATCACTGCTTCACCAACAGAGAACAGGCCGTAAAAGTCATGATTCAGTCTACAGGTGAGAAAGCTGCCAAGATTGATCTCACTAGTGGCGGAGAGCTCAAGGAAGAGAAGGAAACCACTTTAGCGCTCGGACTTAACATCGTTACATTCTACGTCACCAGTGACAAGGCGTGCTCTATCGATTATACAATCGAAGTCAAGCCGGAGAGCGATACCTTTGAAGAGAACAATATCGTTCATTTCACCCAGGATTACACCGATGACTATAAGGTGCTGTTCATCGGAAACACTTCCGATGACTTATCTGCCTTCATGGAGGTCAGTGGATACAGCGATAACACCAAGGTAACCTCCTATGTGGATACCGCAAACGTTCCCTATAAGTTAGCTGATCTTCTCAAGTATGATGAAATCGTCTTAGACAACATCAACATCCTCTCCTTGAACCATTACAAGGATTTTGCAGCCAATCTCAATACCGCTGTTTCCACCTATGGAAAGAGTTTATTGACCTATGGTGCGACTTATACGGGAGGAACCGCGGAGGGCATCAATGACTACAACGATATGCTTCCTGTCCAGTATGAATCTGATGACGCCAAGGCGCTTGTCCTCTTGATTGACTGCTCCGGATCCATGCAATCCGATGACCGACTTGAGATTGCAAAGAAAGGCGCCATCAAATGTCTGGATGTCTTATCCGACAAAGACTTCGTCTCCATTATCTCCTTCTCCGACAGTGTTACAATCCATCAGCCGATGACATCCATCAAAAACAAGAAAACGATCATCAGCGCCATCAACAGCATCACACTTGGCGGTGGCACAAAGTTAGGTTCTGGATTGAGGCAGGCTCAGGAACAGGTCTATAGTTCCAACTGCGAATACAAGAATGTCATCACACTTACGGATGGTCTCCCGAGCGAAACCGATGATGAGCTGAAGAGAATCGTCCGCAACATGGCAAATGACAACATCATCTGCTCCTTCATCAACATCTCCAGCGATTCTGGAAAGAGCATCCTTACGACACTTAGCACGATCGGAAACGGAAACTACTATTTCTGCCGTACTGCCTCTGGTCTTATCGACGTCATGCTCTCCTCTGTCTCCGGAGAAATCGGAAACACAGAGATTGTAGAAGAGGCTCAGATTCAATATCGTATCTCCGATGATCCTGTCCTGACCAACGTCAAAACGTTGCCGGATCTTCAGGGCTACAACTACTGCCGTGTCAAAGGCGGTTCGACAACTGTCCTCACCCTTCAGTACATCAAAAAGGACGAAAACAACAATACGACCGGTGTTGCTACGATTCCGCTTTACGCCTACTGGACTTTCGGGAAAGGCAAGGTTGCATCCTTCACAAGCAATCTGACGAATGATTGGACAAAGGACTTCCGCGCTTCCACAGCCGGAAAGACATTCTTGCAGAATTCCATCCATCAGACGCTTCCGGAAAGAAGCATCACCACGGTGATGGATATGAGCACTGCTACAAATGGTACTTCTATGGGAATCTCTGTCCTTGTCAACGAACAGGACAAAGAAGGAACGATTCACATCAAAGCAACAGATCCAAAAGGTCAAACAAGCGAAGCAGATCTCATCTATGACTCCAAGAACAAGACCTACAACGTCAATCTTCCTGTTACGGAAAAAGGCAAATACACTATTGAGGCTACCTATTCCGAAAAGGATGATAACGGAACCTATCAGATTGTTGAGACAGATACCTTCTCCTTCTACTACGATTATTCCAAAGAATATGATCTTCTTCCGAATACAGGAGACAATACTCTTCTCAACGAAATGACAAAATCTTCCTCTGGAACCTTATACGCCAATGGAGAAGAATATACATACACTATCACTGATAGTGAGCTCAATCAGTTCAGCTATTATTCGACCATGATGATCTTCTTCCTGGTCTCTGTTGTCCTCTATCTGGCTGATATTTTTGTCCGCAAATCAACATTCAAGAAAAAAGATAAAGTTGCTCTACCTGAATAAGTCGATAGTTTAAGTCATCATTAAGGAGTATTGTTTAACGGCAATGCTCCTTTTCTTTTATTTTCAGTTCCTTTTGCCTGGTTTAAAACCTTGGAAAATGTGTATTTTCGGAAGATTTTGAATTGGAAAATGTGTATTTTTGACCCTATTTTTCCTTGGAAAATGTGCATATTAAAAATTGATGACTACAGATTTGTCATAAGTCTGTATTAGAAATCAGTTCTCGTTCCCTTCTGTACATTGCATCGATGGCACAGAGTCTGGAGATTGTTCGGCGTGGTTTTTCCGCCTTTACTAATCGGATAAATATGATCAACTTCTAAGTTTTCTCTGCTTCCGCAGCGCACACATCTGTTTCCGTCTCTTTGATAAATCCAGAAACGAAGTTTGTTTGTCACCTTTCCTCTTTCCACACGGCAAAGTGAATCCCATATTTCTTCATCTAGATAAAATCCATCCCTTTTATCATCTAATCTTTTTAGACAGGATATGATAGTTCCTTGATCGAATACCGTCTCTTTCCACTCAAAGACATGAGACTCATTTAAGTCGACTCTTCTAAGCAAAACTGTTGCTGAGGTACTAGTAACAGGATTTTTCATTCTGGATTCGAATGCTTCCTTCTCCATTTTATTCAGTTTCTTTACATTCCATCTATGAATATCAAAATTATATTTTGAAAGAAGCGGATAGGCTTCTTCTTTCATCCGAGCCATATATTGTGTATATAGTCTCGCGTTTTGATGGGCTAACTCAATCTGCTTCTTTGAAAAGTTCTCATAATCTCTAAGGAAATAAACGAGAAAATCAAAGCAGCTGATTCCATTATAAAAGTTCTCGTTGTCATAATTGTGAGCGAGATTAATCTGTTCAACATCTAAAAACCGGAAATCCGAATTGATTTCCGACTGTCTTTTTAACGCTTCGCTATTCGCAAGTATAAATTTCCTTTGCTTTTTATCACGGACAATAAAAAAGATAATGATCGCAACTATTAAGACCATCACCGCTAAAGCCACAACTTCTATCGTATAAACAGGCTTCCATTCATTCATAATTTCTCTCCTATCTTTAATAATATATGTTCAATAGTGGCCTTCGATCAGATCATCTAAGCTTTTATATCCGTGCAAGGCACCCTGTACAAGACAGGTTCTTTTGCCGCATTCATTTCCACGGGCAAGCATGGAAAGGATATCTTTATCCGTTGATAAAGAATGATGATAAAGATAGGATAAGCATCCCGCCATAAAGGAATCACCACATCCTATGGTATCTATCGGTTTTACCTTCTCACTTTCTTTGTGATATAGGTTCCCATGTAGGTAACAGTACGAACCATTTTCGCCGTCCGTAATCAGAATGATTTTGCGATCATCAAAAGTCTTTAGAGCAATAACCATATCATGGATACCAGTCAAAAGACTAAGTTCATCTTTTGTCAGTTTTACAATGTCAGAATAGGATATCATCTCTTTGTAGTAAGAGATGACATCCTCCTCTTTTTTGAAGATATCGGAGCGATAATTGACGTCAAAGGAGATTCTCTTTCCTGCCTTTCTGAATTCTCGGACAACATCAAAAATAACTTCTCTGCTGCTCTTCTCAGACAAGAAAAGAGAGCCGAAATGAATGATGTCAGCATCTCGATAAGGAAGAGAGAGCAATTCATCCTTTTCAAAAGCATAATCTGCGCCGTTTTTTCTCATGAACTGAAATTCGCCTTTATCCTTTAAGAAGAATGCGATAGTAGTCTCTTTGTCTTCTCTTTCGGATAAACAGACAGTGAAGTTATTCTTCTTATCCTTAAATTGTCCTTCTAGAAAATCTCCGATGATATCTTTTCCGATGACACCATAGAACATCGTATCGACATCTAAGTCAGATAAATCGCTAGCCACATTCAAAGGAGCTCCTCCTAACTTTCCTTGCACCTGAAGAGAGTCCTTCTTCTCTTCCCCAATCATATCCATCAATATCTCACCTATGACTAAGATCATATTATCTCACCTCAATATTCTCTCTCATAATCTGTACGGAGACCGTCTGATTACACTCCAATGACAATCGATTCTTATCTGCAAAATGGATAAAAGAGAAACTCTCTTCATAATCATCAAAGTAGATTTCGATATAGGATTGATCGACATAGATATCGAATTCAAATTTATCCGGCATCTTCTTTTTCAGGTAACGGATTCCGTTTCTTGACGTACCTTTTTCTTCACCGCCTAAAGGTATCGATGCTTGGCTTCTATCTAAGGTATAAGTCTGATTTTTGCAGTCGATGATAAATCTTGCCTTATCCTCTCCATCCGAAAAGATTATCGTCATCACCAAATCTTCTTTCTTATCGAATCCGATTATATAATGCGAGGAATCATAGATTTCCGACTTTCCATTTAGGATAAAGGTTTCTTTATGTTTATCCACAGCATAATCATGAAAGGCAATCGGTTTAAAGCGAAGTCTTCCGTTCTTCTCTTCTATTTTCTTGAACAAGGAAAAGCAGTTGATGAAGTCGTTATTGATCTCATTCAGGTAATACCTTCTTCCCCACATCTGAAACCAGCTTACAAGGAGCTTCTCATCATTATAGACAGTGGGAGCGTAAAACTCTAATCCGTGATCGATCTCTTTGACGTCTTCTAGTCTTTGCTCCTCATGAAGGAAGTCTCCCACCAAAGGAAAATAGACACAGGATGAGACATTAGCAAAATCACCATCCTTTTCTTTTACGTTCTGAGGAGACATGACGATATAGTCGCGATCAGGGAAGGAGATCAGATTTGGGCATTCAAACATTGTGCCGAATTCAGAAGAAGAGACTAACGTCTTAAGGAAGCGGAAATGAAAGATATCTTCTCCTTCATATAAAAGGAGCATCGCCTCTTTCTCATCCTTTGATTTGTTTCCGACAAGAATATAGCATTTTCCGTTTCGTGCAAAAACACAGGGGTCTCGGAAATCATAGATAGAACCAAAAGATGGAATATCCATGGTATCGATGATTGGATTCTTTTCGTATTTTGTGAAATGAATTCCATCTTTGCTGTAGGCAAGATTGATGGTCTGGTAATATCTATCATTCTCATGATGAGAGAAACCAGTATAAACAAGATATAAAGTATCTCCTATAACGATGGAGGAACCAGACCAGCATCCGGAATTATCGTAGTATTGATCCGGAGCAATCGCACATGATGTAGAAGAGAAATGGATCAAATCTTTGCTTGTCATATGTCCCCAGAATACATTCTCTGCTTTTGTATCATAGGGATTATATTGAAAGAAGATATGATACTGTCCTTTAAAAAAGACGATTCCATGAGCATCGTTGCACCAGCCATAGTCAGGAGAAAGATGAAAAGAAGGACGATAGTCCTCTTTCTCATGTTTTCTGTTCTTCAGATAGGTATTGGCTGTTTCTAGATCTTTCATGTTTTTCTTTATGTCTTAATTATTGCGTTTTCGATAATAAAATACAATCACATCATAAAGATTGCTGTGCTCTGCAGTACGGAAAAAGTTTACCGTGATATCGATGAATTCCTCTTTGTCCTTCTTTTTCAGGTTAAAGAAAAGGATAAAAAGCCAAAGTGAGACAAGGTAATAAAGGCCGACAGCATTCTCCTGGTAGCAATTTTTCTCAGAGACAAACGGGAAACGGATATAAAGAAAATGATTCAAAATGATATTCTTCAGATAGGTATCCAGATTCGGATAGTTTTTCTTCAGTTCAGCATAGATAAGAGAGATAGATTGTGGCTCTCCTTTGGCAAATGTCAGATAATCTGCAATGCTGTAGGATTTCCGATACGAATAGCAGACATCGCATAAAAGGGACCAATCGAATTCTATTTTTGGCTCTCCAAGATATTTCGCTATCTTTTCAATACGGTGGAAGATATCGCCTCCCCCTTCATTCATAATAATGAAGCACTTCTTATTCTTTTCTAGATAATCTTTTGGAAATATGTCTTTCTCTTCCGAATCAAATTCAAAAGACAACTCCATGTTTTCAAACGAGAATTGATAATTATCATCCATCAGAAGTTCCAAAACAGCTTCACAGCTATTGGAGATTGAGCAGCAGGGAGAAGGATACTGATGTGGTGCACGGGGATAGTACCTGCAGACGGAGGCGATATTCTCTTCTCCACATTCTACCTGAAGTCCACAGTATCCGTTCTCTAAGCGAAGCGGACACTCTCCATTGTAATCAAAATTGATTCTCGCATACTGATCTACAGTAGGATGAGGAAGGATTCCAACATAGGTCTCAATCTTCTTTTTCAGATAAGGAGAACAGTCTTCATCCAGCAATCTGAAATATTCGTTCTGTGTAAGAGTGACAATCCATCCTTGGCAGCAGCATGTCCTGCACGCTTTGCCTTTGCAGTGAAAGTCTTTGTAATAACTCGGTACCTTAAATTTGTCTTGAAACATAGTTTATGTGTATTTTACCCATAAATTATACGCAAGACCTTATGAAATGTATACAGTTTTTATCCTTTACTTTTCAAGCAGTTCTGAATGGAGGATGAAATCCGCAGTCGAAATATTCGTGGCAATGGGAACATCGTATAAAGCCGCAATTCTAAGCAGCGCTTTGACATCGGGATCATGAGGCTGAGCCTGGAGAGGATCCCAGAAGAAAATGACAATGTCGATTTCCTTCTCCGCTACTTTTGCACCGACTTCCAAATCGCCGCCCAAAGGACCAGAAAGATATCCTTTCACATTCAGTCCTGTTGCTTCCGACACGAGTTTTGCAGTTGTACCCGTTCCACAGAGCTGAAACTTAGATAATCTGTCTTTGTTGTCACAGGCCCAAGAGATCATATCCTTCTTCTTATTGTCATGTGCGATCAGCGCAATAGTCTTCATATATCTTTCCCCTCCGGTTTTCTCATTCCATTATAACCCTTATATTTCATTTTCCTATGAATCTATTTCTCCTATTATGAAAATGCTTCTATTTGTTTTTCCTCTCTCCTATATTAAAATATTCTCCGAAAGAGGTATTGATATGAGAATTGCAATATTTGGAGCTGGATCATTAGGTACTGTTTTAGGCGCTTATCTTACGAAGAACGGTGTTGATGTCGATCTCTTCTCCCACAACAAGAATCATGTAGAAGGATTAAGGAAGAATGGAGCACATATCATAGGAAAAGTGGATTTCACTGTTCCTGTGAAAGCTTTTTATCCGGAAGAGATGGAAGGGAAATATGATCTCATCTTCTTGATGACAAAGCAGCTCGACAATCCGAACGTTGTCACTTTTCTAAAAGATCATCTTTCCGATGACGGAGATATCTGCACGATGCAGAACGGCCTTCCGGAAGTCGGCATCAGCGAGATTGTCGGCGAGGATCATACGATGGGCTCTGCTGTTGCCTGGGGCGCCACTTTAAAAGGAGACGGTGTCTCTGAACTGACCAGTGAAATAGACAGCATGTCTTTCTCCTTAGGAAGACTCAATGGAAAAGAGGATGATAGGCTTCTCAAAGCAAAAGAGATCCTCGAGAAGATGTGTCCTGTCCAACTAGAGAAGAACTTCATCGGCATGAGATTCTCCAAGCTTCTCATCAATGCTGCCTTCTCTGGCATGTCGGCTGTCTGCGGTTCCACCTTCGGCGAAGTCAGCAAGAGAAAGGATTCCCGCCTCTGTGTCCAGAAGATCATCAAGGAATGCATCGATGTCTGTGACAAGGCAGGAATCAAGATTGAACCGATTCAGGGAAAAGATGTTGTCAAACTTCTCGATTACCATAATGCATTTAAGAAAAAGATTTCCTTCATTCTGATTCCTCTTTGCATCAAAAAGCACGCCGCCTTGAAGGCAAGCATGCTTCAGGATTTGGAAAAAGGAAAGAAGACAGAAGTCGATAGCATCAACGGAAGTGTTGTCCTCTACGGAAAGAAGAACACTGTCCCGACGCCGTACAATGAAGCGGTGGTCCGCATCATTCACGAGATTGAGGAAGGAAAGAGAACGCCATCCTTCGACAATCTGAAAGCGTTTGGCGAATAAGCATATTACGCCGTTATCCTTTTGGCGTAATATGGATAAGATCAAAGGATGAATATCATGGAAAAAGAAACTAACACAGAGAAGCTTCTCCAGAATGTCGATGAGACAACGCCTTCCCAGGATGAAGAGCTTGCCTTTATCGCTTACCAGGAGAATGTCACTAGATCAAAAGAAGAGAAGAGAACACGATGGATACTGATTGCTCTTTCTGTCGCCATCTATCTTTTAGGTCTCGGCCTATTTGCTGTCATTGTGCAGACGGTCTATAACATTAATCAGATTGCAGGTCTTGTGACTGGCGGAATCTTAGTTGTCCTATATACAATCTGCTTTGTCGTCGTCATCGTATCCATCTTCTCCAAGCACTCCTTCGATCTGGAATTCAAAAAGAAAAACACCGGTCATTTCTCTGAGAGAGCAAACAACAAGGTGAGATGGGAGATTGCAAAGAACATTCAGGAACAGTCTGTTGTCCTTAACTATGTGGAAAACAGCGAAAAAAAGGATTTCCTAAATAAGGCAGAAGCTGAGAAACTGGATGCCTTCACAACAATCACAAAACTGTTGGAGAAATATCCCAATCACATCCCGGGAAGCACGAATCCGGATTCCCAGAAATTAGCAGACTCTCTTTCCATTTCCATGAGGAAAGATGGTGTCATCTATAAGAAAGCGAAGAAACTGATTCTAAGAAGAGCAGTGTCCACAGGATGTCTGACCGCCCTTTCTCAGAACGCAATTGTGGATGCCAGTGTTGTCGCTATCAAGAATGTTCAGCTGATAAAAGACCTCATTTGGTTATATGGTTTTAGGCCAACCAATGCAGAAATGACAAAAATCCTGACTCGCGTTGTCAGAAATGTCTGTATTGCCATCGGTTTCAACTCCATGCCGAAAAGCACGACCTGGGCCAGCAAGGTGTTCAACAAGGATTCCTCTAATTTCCTTATTCAGCTATTAGGTCAGGCCATCGACATGGGTGCACAGTTCTTGGGTAACGGAGCGATGACCTATCTAGTCGGAAAATACACCGTCAACGCCCTTCTGAGCCAGTATCGGATTCAGGATCTCTATCGCTTGCAGGACTTGAAAAACTATGAGATCGAGATGACTTCCGCTACTGTCCATGAGATCAATGCCGAGATTGAAGTAGAAGTCAAAGAACTTAGCAATAAGCCCGAGGAGATAGCCGATCAGAAAGAGGCGCTTCCAAAGCCAGAAGAGGAAAAAAAGAAATGGAAATTCCCTTTCTTCAGAAAGAGAAAAGAAGCCATTGAAAAAGACAGACATTAGACTATAATGATATCGTGATTCAGGGAAAGGTGAAATTCCTTCTCGGCGGTATACCCCGCTAGAAGCGTCGGCTTCATGATCCGGTGAGACTCCGGAGGCGACAGTAAAGGCTGGATAGAAGAATCAAAGAGTTATCTTTTGAGTATTTTATCATCCCTGGGATCTTATCTTAGGGATTTTCCTTTCCCGGAAAGGCGTGAATATGAGAAGAAGCGGTAGTGAGATACTGACAAGAATGACGACGATTGCCTTATTGTCCGCATTAGGATTTGTTTTGATGTCCTTTGCAAGATTTCCATATCCTTTGGCACCATGGCTTATGATTGAAGTATCGGATGTCGTTGTCCTTGTTGCCTATGCATTATATGGATTCACAGGCGGTATCGCCGTATCCGTTCTAAAGACTGGACTGGACATGATCATCTATGGACTTACTGGTGTATACGGAATCGGAAACATCACCGCTTTACTGACATCCATGATGTTTGTCCTTGCCTTATTCATCACATCTCATCTTCTGAAATGGTTCCGGAAAGGAATCGGTTTCCGTATTCTTTCCTATCTTATGATCACTCTCTTTGTCGCTTTTGTCCTTACCTTAGGAAACGAGCTCTTCATCACTCCGACCTACTTAAGTGGAAAATTCACAACCTGTTTTGACAGCGAATCTGTCAAAATGGTTGTGGATGGATTCAACAGCATGGGTATCAGCGGAAACTCCTACTTCCTGCTTATCGCACTTGTCTATTTCCCGTTTAATCTATTGAAGGGAGCACTTGTCACAGCACTCTATGAGATCCTTTTCAATCGACTGATCTTTGTCTTCATGAGCCGTTCACCCAAGATGAAGAAATATTTTGTCGGCTCCATCTTCAAGAAAGAGAAGCAAGACGAAGAAAAAAAGAGCAACTGAGTTCAGAAGGCTGCATTGAGACAAATCTTCTTTTTTTCTATTTCATTCATAAATTTATCATTTTGTTCACTTTTCTCTAACGAAAGCGCTTACTATGCGATACAATATAGATATCAAGCACTTCACATCACAGTGAGGAAAGAGAAAGGAGCATTTAGACATGACGACGATTTTCAAAGATCAGGAGCCTATGACTTTGGATGAAGAGAACAATCTCATCGACAAGAATCTTGTAGATTTCGTCTATAACGCAGCCTATTTGGAAGGTGTCAGAACGTCCTTTGTTGAAGCTAGAGCCTTCATTCTGGAAGGAACAGAACCATCCGGCCCTAGACCGACAGGACTGAAGAAACTGAAGAATCTGAAAACCGCTTATCTCCGCTTAAAAGAAGAGGACATGCTAGAAGAGCCGACTGACTTGAACACCTTGTGCGAACTCAACCGCATCGTCAACGGAAGAGGAGTCAGCACAGAGCCAGGACGTGTCAGAAGAAACGTTGTCACCATCTCCGGAACCGACTATGTCCCTGAGATTCCTGATCCCTATACCGTCAACAATACGATTCGTGATATCGTTGAGCAGAAAAAGACTTTCATTGAACGAGGCCTTGACCTTTATTGCTACCTGATGAGAACTCAGGTATTCCTCGACGGCAATAAAAGAAGCGCAAACCTTTTATGCAATCAGTTCCTATTAAGACATGGGCAGGGTATCTTCTCTATCCGTCCAGAAAGAAATGATGAATTCCTGAAGAAACTTGTCGCCTACTACGAATCCGGCGACTCCACCGACTTGAAAATCTACATCTACGAGAACTGCTTCTATACCGATCCGACACATCCTTATATCAACGAATAGATTATCGGTGATAGCCAATTGGCTATCACCTTTTTGAGAGAACACAGGAACAAAGATGTTATATGGATACAGGGGGATTCCTTTATGAAAAAGAGATACTGGCTTATACCGCTAATCGCAGGAGGGGTGATACTTGTCGCTATTGCGGCTGTTCCTCTTTCTGTGCTGCTTCAGATAAAATCCAATCAGAAAGAACTGAAGAAATCTTTTACCTTGCGTGAGATGGAAGAGATAGAAGAGAATTCCTATCTTCCGCTCAACAAGGTGACTTATCCCGATACCACTCTTAAAAAAGATGTCGCAATCGATCCAGAATACAAAAACAGCATTCTCGATTTCACCTATCTCTTCACATCCAACATGGATACTTTCTCCTATTCCCCTCTGAATCTCTATTTTGCCTATGATACGCTTTCCTGGGGAAGCGATGACACAGCATTGACCAATAAGTGGAACAACGTTTTAGGATTGACAAGAGAGAAAAGAGATGAAGGCTTGAAAACACTATACCCTGCCGATTTCTATCTCAATGATTCCGGTACTCTTCAGATGTACCAGGGGCTCTTCCTCAACAAGAATTACACTGCCAACGCGGATTTCATCTCCAAGATGACAGAACGATATTCAGAAGCCTACTCGGTCGACTTCAACTCAACAGATGGAACAAAGAGAATGCTTGACTGGATCGATGAAAAGCTCGATGAGAAGAATTTTATCAATATGTCAGACATAGCAATCGATGCGGAGACGATGGCATATCAGTTCAATACACTTTACTTCCGCTCCAAATGGTCCACCAAGTATAACAAGAATCAGACAAAGAAGGATTTCTTCTATCCGAAAGAAGGAGATGCCTATCAAGTGTCCTATATGAAACATACAGTCAACACGTATGTATACGAATATGATACCTACTATTCCTTCTACGACTATTATAAGAACGGCGAATCCGTTCAGTATCTCATTGCAAAAGATGATAATGCGGACATCTCCGAATTAGTAAAAGGAACCAACTTCTATAAAGAAACAAAAGAAGCAAAGGAATCCATCGTCGAAATCACAATGCCGAAGTTTACAGATGAAATCATGACGGACTTCCTTCCCACTTTAAAAAAGGTGGGCCTTAGCGATATCATAGATCCTAGTGTACCAGCTCTGAACAATATGTTCTCTTCCTTAACGGAAGAAACGAATGTCTATCTCGCCTTATCCAAACAGAAAAACAAAGTCACCTTTGATGAGGATGGCACCATAGTCAAATCCTTAGGCATGCAGACCTATGGAAACAAAGCCACAAAACCGCTAGACTATTATTCCTTCTGTCTTAACCATCCTTTTATCTATACTGTCTATGATCGATACGGATTACCGATATATACAAGCAAAGTAAATAAGATCTGATCACCAGACCAGATTCTCGATGCCAGGGAAATCGATGAACGGATTTCGATTGCCCTGAATTCCGTAAGCCGCTTCGTTTCTCTTGATTTCCTTTTCAGAAACCGGGTCTTCCTTAGACCACTTCTTATAGAGGTCGATTGCCCATTTTGACAAAGATGGGTAAGTGTTTTTACTAAAGGAGGCGTAATTTCCGAAATTGGACATCTTATCCTGATAACAGGTAACGAAATAGAAATAGGTCCTTGCAAAATCACCTTTATATTCATCCGCCGGCTCACAGACACTTCCACTGACACCGGATGTGGCAGATTTTCCCACTTTCGTATTGTTGGAAGAGGTGAATACTGCATCAGAGACTTCGGCATGAGGGTAATTAGATCTTCTGTTATTCACATAGCCATCGGTAGGATAGACATGAAAGATATCACAGACCATCGGACTCTGGCTATTGAAAATAGACTGTGGAATCGAATGTTCTCTGTTATACATATCTCCTTCTTTCTTATAGTTTCCTGAATTTTGAGAAGGACTGTATTTCACATTGGAATACATATCCCAGATAGTTCCGTCTTCTCTGAGATCTGTCTTTAAATAAGCAGTATAAAGATTGCCGTATCCGATTGCGGTATGGCTTTTGATGATCTGAAAAAGATTAGTCTTCAGATCTGCGTTCCGAAGAGTCAGATTTAGGGAAGACTTGTAATAGGATGGAATTGTCCAATTATATTCATTTCCATCGGAATCTTTTTCTGTCGATATCGGTTCGGACTCTTTCTCCGAGGTCACCGGTTCTTCTTTGCTTTCATAGGATGACTCACAGTCTGTCTTCTCTGACTGACTGTCTATCGTCGGTTTAGAACTATCTGTAGCATTGCTTCCTGTATCGTTCTGATAACAGCCAACAAGCAATGTCGATACAATGAGTATCAATGATTTCAGTTTATATGTTTTCATAATTTGATTGTAACACAGAGATTCAAATGAGAAAACATGATTGTAAGAATATCTTCCTTCCTATAAGGATAAAGTTTATAATGGTTAGGAAAT
>CAVJZP010000036.1:0-17790 GCA_963654365.1 Oscillospiraceae bacterium | reverse complement strand
ATCTACATAGAAAACAAGGACAAGTAGACCATTTTATTCGAATATCCTCGATTATATTCAAACCCTTCAACACTACAAGTGATTCGTTTGGAAATTGGCGCGTTAGCTGCTTGGACACCAGCAGCAAGAGTTAAAATCAAGCCCTATGCAGCCTTATATTTTCCGAACCTATTCAAGCAAGAATGTACAGAAGTACTCACCGTCACTCCAGAAAGAACATTTTGGGAAAAAGCAACAATATTGCATCATGAAGCGCACAGACCGGAAGCCTCACTGATGCCACAACGTTATTCTAGGCACTATTACGATTTATATCGTATGTCGTTGACACCCATAAAGGAAAAGGCGTTTAAAGAAATAAGCTTATTAAAAACAGTTGTCAATTTTAAAATGAAATTTTATACAAGAACATGGGCAAATTATCAGGAAGCAATTCCAGGCACCTTTAAACTAATTCCTCCTGATTATCGTTTCAAAGAATTATATGAAGATTACAGATCAATGAGAGAGATGCTCTATGGCGACATACCTTCATTTGAAACCATTATATACACACTTAGCCAGTTAGAAAAGGAAATTAACAGTCTTTCATAGTTTCTAAACCAATGAGCAATTTATGCGGCTCTACAAATTATTAGAGCATGACAAAAGATGGTGCGAATAACACATCCAACCATCTTCCTAACTTTCAGTCATGAAAAATGGATGCCGACTTAGATCAGGCATCCGTTTTCATCGTTTGATTCTATTACTCGTTCTCAAGATTCTCTTTTCCGATAGAGAGCATCAGCTTGATTCTGTTTTCCTGGTTGACCTTCGGTGCACCCGCATCATAATCGACAGCAACAATGTTGGCATTGGGCATTTTCTCTCTTACCTTGCGGATCATGCCTTTCCCGGAGATGTGATTTGGCAAGCAGCCGAAAGGCTGAGTGCAGACGATGTTCTCATATCCAGAGTCAGCAAGTTCAAGCATCTCACCGGTCAGCAGCCAGCCCTCACCCATTCTGTTACCCATACCGTTGACTCCGACGGTCAGTTCCTTGACATGCTGATAGGTGCTAGGGACAGCGAAGTCAGAGTTCTCTTTGATGGCGTCGTTGAACATGTTCTGAATCTTAGTACAGTAGTCAAAGAGAATTTTGCAGACAAATTGTTTCATCTTATGGCCACCATACAAGTCGCAGTCGATGATACGATTGTCCACTTTGAACAGGATGAAGTTCATCATGCCAGGAAGGTTGACTTCACAGTCTTCACTTCTTAGGAACTTTTCAAGATTGTTATTTCCTAAAGCAGCGTATTTGACATAGATTTCTCCGACAACACCGACTTTCAGTCTCTTCTTTCCATCTTTCTTGATGGCTGCGAACTCCTTCGCAATTTCGGCCAAGTTTCTCTTGACGACTTTCATCTTGTATCCGTCGCGGTGAAGCATCTGATCAGAAAGGGAGGCAATCCACTTCTCACTGAGTTTCTCCGCTTCTCCTTTGTTGACTTCATAAGGCTCGACCTGATTCTTCAGACACATGATCATATCTCCGTAGATGACTGCTGCCAAAGCGCGACGAATCAAAGGCAGCGTGATTGTCATGCCTGGATTGGGCTCTAGTCCAGAGACGTTGACAGAGATAGTCGGAATATATCCTAATCCCGCTCTTTCCAATCCTTTTCTTAGAAGCTTGATATAGTTGGAGGCACGGCATCCGCCACCCGTCTGTGTGATCATCAGAGCAACATGATGGAGATCGTATTTTCCGCTTTGAAGAGCGTGGATCATCTGTCCACAGCTAAGGATGGCCGGATAGCACATATCGTTCTGAATGTACTTCAACCCCGTCTGAGCAATCTCAGGACTCGTATCCGTCAAGAGTTCTGCATGATATCCATAATGGTTGAAGACCTTCTGAAGCATGGCAAAATGAATCGGTGCCATCATCGGGAAAAGAAGGGTATATGTCTTCTTCATCTTCTTGGTGAAGATGATTCTTCCGGTCTTGTCTCTTTTTAATTTTTCCTGTTTCATTTGTTTTTTCTCTTATTCAGAGCCTCCAAGAGGGAACGGATACGGATCTTGACCGTACCTAAGTTCGTCACCTCATCGATCTTGATCTGCGTATAAATCTTTCCATGTCTTTCCAGAATGTCTCTGACCTCATCCGATGTGACAGCGTCCACACCGCATCCGAAGGATACTAACTGCATCAGTTGCATATCCTCTGTCGTTGAGACATAGTCCGCTGCCTTATACATTCTCGAATGATACGTCCACTGATTGAGAACGTGGCTCGGTTCTGGATTCTTGCAGAGCTTTGCAACGACATCCTCACTGATAACAGCGCAGTCAAACTGAAGGACAAGCTTATCGATATCATGATTGATCAGAGGATCGACATGATATGGTCTACCCGCAAGGACAAGAATCGTCTTCTTCTCTTCTCTTGCCTTAGAGATGATCTCCATTCCCTTAGCAAAGATATCCTTTTCATACTTGTCATAAGCAACATAGGCGGCCTTGCTTGCCTTTCTGACATCCTTCTTTGTCAGAGTCGGATAATAGGGATGAAGATTCTCATACATCCTCTCTGAAAAATGACCTTTTTCGTAAAGGCTGACATAATGCTTCAAGTAGCGTACTCCGTCTTCCTTGACCCGTTTTACATTGGCATCAATGACTTCAGAATAGTAAGCGACTACTGGGCAGTTATAGTGATTGTCCGTATTCTTCTCCTTGATGTTCCAAGTCATGCAAGGATAGAAGATCGTCTTGATTCCACGGTCAAGAAGATCGATCACATGTCCGTGCATCAGTTTGGCAGGATAGCAGACCGTATCGCTTGGGATTGTCATCTGTCCCATATGGTAGAGATGATTGGAGGAAGGAGAGGAGAGGATGACCTTCATTCCAAGCTCCGTAAAAAAGGTAGACCAGAAAGGAACCAGCTCATAGAAGTTCAGTCCCATCGGAAGACCGATTTCACCTAGTGGATACTCTTTCTTGTCATCCGCATGGTCAAAGGAGCGGAGGAGATGATATTTATAGTCATACATGTCAAGAGAGGTGTCTCTTGCCTTCTTGGTAACTGGCTTTTCACAGCGGTTTCCGCCGATAAAGCTCTTTCCGCCATTGAACTGGGATAGAGTGAGATGGCAGTGGTTATTGCAGAGCTGACAGACATAGTTGATGACTTTTCTTTCGAAGTTCTCCACCTCTGTCTTACTGAGCATGGAAGAGTGTTCCAAATTCAAGGACTTGCTGTCCAATGCCGCTCCATAAGCACCCATAAGACCAGCAACATTGCTGCGGATGACATCCGTATCGAGTTCCATCTCAAAGGCGCGTAAAACCGCGTCGTTGAGGAAGGTGCCACCCTGAACGACAATCTTCTTTCCTAAGTCATCCTTGCTTGCACAGCGGATGACTTTATATAACGCATTCTTGACAACAGAGATTGCTAAGCCAGCCGCAATATCCTGAACAGTAGCACCATCCTTCTGAGCCTGTTTGACAGAAGAGTTCATAAAGACGGTGCACCTTGATCCTAAGTTGACCGGTCTTTTTGCAAAGAGAGCCTCTTTTGCAAAATCGCTGGCCGAATAGCCAAGAGAGGAAGCGAAAGTCTGAAGGAAGGAACCGCATCCCGAAGAGCAGGCCTCGTTGAGGAAGATATCGTCAATCGCTCCGTTTCTGATCTTGAAGCACTTGATATCCTGTCCACCGATATCGATGACAAATTCGACATCCGGAAGGAAGTGCTTGGCCGCTTCAAAGTGGGCCATCGTCTCTACGATTCCATGATCGAATGAAAAAGCGTTTTTGACCAATTCCTCACCGTATCCGGTAGAAGATGAACCGGCGACATAAGCTTTTTCATTCATCTTCGAATAGAATTTCAGAAGCATTGTCTTCAATTGGGCAATCGGATCTCCCTGGTTAGAGACATAGTCGGAGAAGCGGATATTGTCATCCTTGTCGATGGCGACCATCTTCAAAGTCGTAGAACCCGAATCGACACCGATATAAAGAGGTCCGACATAATCCTCTAGAGGATAGGAAGAGACGGTATCCTTCTCATGGCGGGATACGAATTCATCGTACTCTTCTTTACTGGAGAAAAGAGGATTCAAATAGGCGAAGTTTTCATCATTTCTATATTTGCTCACCTTATCCATGATGGTGGAGAGTCGGACATTCTTATCCTTCTTTGCTAGTAAGGCAGCACCGAGTGCGACAAAATAAAGGGAGTTCTCCGGAAGGACACCATTCACTTTCAGTACCTTGTCAAAGCAATTCCTCAGCTCCGACATGAAAGTCAAAGGACCGCCAAGATACATGACATTGCCTTTGATCTCTCTTCCTTGGCTTAAGCCGGCAATCGTCTGATTGACAACAGCGTAGAAGATGCTCTCTGCGATATCTTCCTTTCTGGCACCTTGGTTGAGAAGTGGCTGGATATCGCTCTTTGCAAAGACACCGCAGCGGGATGCAATCGTATAAGTCCTTTCATGATTCTTGGCTAAATCATTGACATCCTCTGTTTTGACATTGAGGAGGTTTGCCATCTGATCGATGAATGCACCAGTGCCGCCGGCACAGGTTCCGTTCATTCTGACTTCAACACCATCGCTTAAGAAGAGAATCTTGGCATCCTCACCGCCAAGTTCGATGATGCTATCGACCTCTGGGTAATATCTCTTTGTCGTCTCTCTGGTCGCATAGACTTCCTGATAGAAAGGGAATGAGCATCCTTCTGCAATTCCCATGCCGGCGCTTCCTGTGAAGGCCAAGGGAATCTCATCCACATCAGAAAGAGGTCCTTCCTTGAGTTTTGCAAGGACTTCGGAGAGTTTCTCCGAGATGCGTGAGAAGTGTCTCTCATAGAGAGAGAATACGATTTTGTCATCGTCATCGAGGACAATCGCTTTGATCGTAGTGGAACCGATATCAATGCCTAGTGATTTCATTTGTCTTTTTCCTCATTCTTATCTGAAAAGTCAACCACAAATCCGGAGACGGAATCCTCATTAGGCTCTTTTGGTTCGACATCGACTGTCCTATCCGGCTTTTCTTCATAGCGTTTGACTTCCGGAACAAAGGCACCGCGATAACTCGTCTCTTCTCCGTGGATGTACTGAGGATTCTTGAAAGCCTGGGAGATATAGTTCTTCATCGGCTCCGGAAGAAGAGTAAGAAGAGACGGCGCCAATGCTTCAACGACAGCATAGTTATTGAGTATGCAGAAGTACTGAAGGATCAGTCCGTATAAAAGAGAAACAGTCGGAGTGATAAGGATGATAAGGATCGTGACATAGGAATTGTTAGTCTGAATGAGACTGGTAAGATAGGTGCTTAGTCCGTATAACAGAGTAAAAGCAATCATATAAGGCCAGTTATAAAGGAAGTTATATTTGATTCTAGAACCGTTGATCGGCCTTCCGAAGCTGTTCTTGGCAAGGCTTCTAGCCTGCGAGGCAGAGATGTTTTTATCGATGTCAGGAAGGACAATCGTCGCAAGATAATGATGGGAGAGATTGCTTGGAACCGTAAAGAAGAGAGCAACGAAGACAGGAAGGAAAAGGCAGATGCTGAACAGGATTGTAAGAGGACGGGTAAGGGCATGCAGATTTTCAAAGACATAGGTCAGGAATTCGTTGTTGTTCTGATAGGGGTTCTGATACATCTGACCGATCTTCTGGAAGACATCGACACTCTCTGGATAAAGAGAGACAATATTCGGAAACGCGTTCATGAAGATAACATCCGAGAGAAGGAAGAGAGAGAAAGAGAGAAGGAGAGTGGATATCATACCAAAGATTCCGCCTTTCTTCTCCTTGAAGAAGGCAGAATATCCATCCGCATAGCTGAAGTTTGCTTTTCCAATTCCGGTCAGGCTGAAGCAGATACGTCTTTCCACGGTATAGAACATAGGAAGGATGAAGTAGATAGCAAAAAGAGAAAGGATAAAGCTGTATAAGGAAACGAAAAACACAGCAATCATCAGAAAAGAAGGGAGAAGCAGAAGAGCGATGTTTTCGAATATGCTTTTATTCAGGCCACGTTTTCTCAGTTCATTTACGCGCATTTTAAAATCTTTGTCATTCATAGAGCACACCTCCATGGTTATATTTTAATGTTCAATGAAAACATTTCAAACAAAAAAATCAGGAAGAGATTATTTTCTTCTCTTCCTTGATTCCCGTATGCTTTTTTTGGTTTTGTTCGACCTTTCATAAAGAGAGTGAACCAATCTCTTTGTCATCTCATCCTTGATTGGGACAACATTGTCCATCTCAGCGGAGCGGATGGTCTCATCGAGTTCCTTCAATGAGATGAAATTGCTCTCCCCGTCTTTGACGTGAATGCTTTTGGGAACGATCAGGGAAGGATTATAGACTGTCATCGACATGAAGAGTTTTTTCTCGTGGGAGGCACCGACTAATTCCTCCATCCTTCTCACCCTTTCTTTTCCGATGATGACAGGATTAAAAACGGAGACGATCTTTCCGTTCTCTTTCCTTAAGAAAAGAGAAGCGTCATTCACATTGCCGTAGATACCGCCAAACGCCATGAAATCGGTGATGATATAGACATACTTCTCCGTAAAGAGGAGATGGTCAAAATGGGTCGGTTCCGTATCATTCTCCGAAAGGAAGAATTCCGCATCATTCAAAAGATAGCAGTCCTCCTCTTCCGCATAATAATGAAGGACCTTATAGATTCTCTTTCTGTGTCTTGTCTTTTCGAAGAAGTAATGGATTCTGTCATAGAAAAGGAAGAACAGGGAAAGCAGAATGAACAGAAGAAGGACAGAGAATACAATCCAACCGATCATTTTATTCTTTGATGCACTCTAAGGCGACGTCCATCATATGAGTGAAGGACTTCTCTCTTTCTTCCGCTGTCGTTTCAGCATGCTCAACCATGCTGTCAGAAATAGTAAGGATAGCCAAAGCCTCTTTGTGAAGCTGAGCAGCGACACAGTATAATCCGTACGCTTCCATCTCACAGGCTAAGATGCCCATCTCTGCCCAAGGCTTCCACTCCTCACCGTAGAAGTTATCAGAGGAAAGAACCTGTCCGACCTGGAAACGGTATCCGAACTTCTTGCTGGCGTTGATAGCCTCTTCCATGACAGGATAGGAGGCGATAGCAGAATAGGTTCCGCCCAGCTTATACTGCTTTGACCACGAAGAGTTGGTGCTGGCACCCTGTGCGATGACAAGGTCAAAAAGCTTTAAGTCAGAAGTAGTAGAACCTGCTGATCCGATACGGATGATACGGTCAACACCATAATGGGTGTAAAGTTCATAGGAATAGATTCCAATGGACGGAATACCCATTCCGGAACCCATGATGGTGACTCTCTTTCCCTTATAGTATCCGGTGAAGGCAAGCATGTTTCTGACAGAATTGACCTGTTTGACGTCCTCAAGATAGTGCTCGGCGATGAACTTGGCTCTTAAAGGGTCTCCTGGCATCAGGACTGTTTTTGCGATATCGCCTGGTTTTGCTTCATTATGTGGTGTAGACATTGTGTGTTTCTCCTTATTTGACTGACATTATTCTAACACGGAAGAGGAAGTTCACCTAATCCTATAGGCAAAATAAAATTCGCTTTCCCGAAGGAAAGCGAATGATGTTCAGGCCATGCGGTCGCGGAAGATCTTCTCAAACTCCATCAGCTTCACGTTGTCGATGATGCCACCGTGTGCGATGGAAATTCTTCCTGTCTCTTCAGAGACGACGACAGTGACGCTATCAGTCATCTCGGAGATGCCTAAGGCAGCGCGGTGTCTTGCGCCGAACTTGCCGACGATTGCCTTTGTAGAACTAGGATAGTAGACAGCAGCGGAGATGATGACATCCTTGCGGATGATGATGGCTCCGTCATGAAGTCTCGATCCTTCATAGAAGATGGTCTCAATGATCTCCGGTGTGATCGGGCAATTGATCATCGTTCCGTTCTTCATATATTCATCCATCGGAGTATTTCTTTCAAAGGTCATCAAGGCACCTGTCTTATTGTCGGAGAGCCATTTGACAGCGGTGCAGATTTTGGAGATCATCGTCTCCTTGTCGAAGCCGCCCTTATCCTCGCTGATGGATTTCTGTGACTTCATCGGTGCTGTGATGAATCTTCTGAAGACACCGGCGTTGATCGTCGCACAGATGATCGTAGAGGTAAAGAGAGCCATGAGCACAACAAGGGTAAGTATCGGAAGGTTCAGAGTCAAGAAGAGGATGTAGAGGAAGGAGAGAACTCCATATCCGATATAGACTGCAAGTCTTCTCGACAAAAGGGAGATGGAGACAGAAAGCCCCAAAACCAGACAAATCGATATCACGTAATCTGCTATAAAATAACCATTCTGGAAATTCGATGCAATGGTTGTATAACTCATCAATATATTCATTATTTTTCCCGTCCTTTATTTAGTATAGGACTTAATGCAAAAATAAGAAAGTTGTTTTTTAAGTTTTCTTTATGAATTTCATCATTTTTCATCTATGCCAAGCGCTTCATAGACAAAAGATGGTATCTTGGTGAAGTCAGGAAGCACCGCCTTGACGCCAGGCAATGTCTTCGCCTCTGGCCTTTGGCCATCCGGTTCAATGGCGATGATGGTATCGACATGGCCTCTGTACGCTGCCTGAATGCCAGAGAGAGAGTCTTCAAAGACGATGGCATCCTCTCCTTTTACATTCAGATGGGAAAAAGCTCTAAGATAGATCTCCGGATCCGGTTTTCCTCTTTTCAAAGTGCCGTCATCATAGATGATGTCATCGAAAGCAAACCACTTCGGAAGAGGGAAGGTGCGCCAGTACCAGTCGACATTCGGTCTCATGCTGGCGGTACAGATAGCGATCTTGATTCCGTTTTTCTTCAGTGTGGCAAGGAATTCTTCCAGTCCATCGACTAAATGAAGATTCTTCTCATCCTCTTCACAGATTTTCTGATAGATGAGTTCCTTTCTCATCGCATAGTCATCCACTTCTTCCTTGGTGAATTTCCTTCCGGCCAAATAGGGAAGAATCTCATCGTTGCTGTATCCGTGGATATGAAGAGGAAACTCCTCATCGGTGATCTCTCTGTTGAACATCTTTTCAGAAAAGGCACGCCAGGAGAGGACATGCTTGTCCTCATCGAAGAACATCGTACCATTGAAATCGAACACGACTGCTTTTTTCATTTGTCTTTCTCCTCCGTCATAAGTTTCGGAAAGCACTTCTCATACGTCTTCTTCAGATCCTGAATGGAAACATCGGTATAGATGCTTGTCGTCGATACGGATTCGTGGCCTAATAATTCCTGTACCACTCTTAAGTCTGCTCCGTTATTGACGAGTTCCGTCGCAAAGGAATGACGGAACATATGGGGATGGACATGAAGAGGGAAAGAGCATTTCTTCGCACAGTCAGAGACAATATATTCTAACCCTCTTTCGGTCAGTTTTTCTCCCTTTTTGTTCAGAAACACATATCCTTTGTCCTCTTTGTTTCCTAATAGGATGATACGGAGTGAAGATGTGTAATCCTCTAAGGCTTCCTTTGCCACGTTGGTGAAATGAGTGACTCTCTCCTTGTTTCCTTTTCCGATGATGCGGATAGTCTTATCCTTGAAGTCGATCTGAGAATAGTTCAAGGAGATGAGTTCACTTGCTCTGAGCCCCGAAGCGAATAATAACTCCAGTATCGCCTGATCCCTTTTGGCTAAGAAATCGATTCTCTTGCTGTTCTCATTCAAAAAGGAGTTAATCTCCTCATGGGAGAAGAATTCAGGAAGCTTCTTGCTCTTCCTAGGCAAGGAAAGAGTAAGAAACGGATTCTTCAATACGATATCCCGCCCTTGTAGATAGGAGTAGAAGTGACGAAGAGATGCTATCTTCCTTCGTATTGTCGTATTCTCCATCTTCTCTTTTCTCAAAAGGAAGAGATAATTCCGGATATCGCTTTTGTCGATGGTTTCCTTTAAAAGTTTCTCCTCTTTCAGATAGAGAAGAAAACCGGCGACATCCTCTCCATAGCTTACAATCGTCTTGTCGGAGAAGTTTCTCTCCTCCTTCAGATAGAGAAGGAAGTCCTGAAAGTCTTTGTCTTCGATTCTAGTGATTCTGTTTTTCTTCTCTTTCATACGATGACCGCGTAAAGAAGAACGCAAAGATACTGAAGAAGGGTTCCGACATTGACAAAGAGATGGAAAACAGAGTGGAAATATCTTCTCTTTGAACCTATTCCGTAGAGGATGGATCCTACCGTATAGGAGATGCCGCCTCCGATCAGAAGCCACACGCCATTGGTTCCAAGGCTACGGTACAGGAAAGGATAGAAGAAGATGATTCCCCATCCGACTGCAATGTATAAGATCATGGAGATGATCTTGACTGCCATCTTTCGCATCATAGTCGCATTCAGTACAATGCCTAGGATCGATAAGACATAGACACCGGCCAAAAAAATATAGTGCCAAGGCGTGATCTCTGCTAGTCCTAATAGGACAACCGGAGTATACGTTCCTGCAATCAGGATATAGATGGTGCAGTGGTCTAAGACCTGAAGGACTCTCTTTCCCTTTCCAATCGGAAGGCCGTGATAGATAGCGGAGATCGAGTAAAGAGCAATCATCGTAAGGCCGAAGAAGACCATCGAGAAGAGAACGGTCATGTTCCCGGGCTTAAAAAGACAGGAGCAGATGATTCCGACAAGAAGGAAGGCAGCTCCGAATCCTCCTCCGACAATATGGGTAATCATATTGAACATCTCCTCGGAATGAAGATAGAAAGGAAGGCCTTGCTTGTCTCGTAGGATGCGGATCTGCTCTTCAGTAAGATCCTTCTCCCTTACTTTGATTTCCTTTTCGTAATCGATGGAGCGGTACTCTTTCTTCAGATACCGCCTTTTCTCTTTGTTTTCTTTCTTCAGTTCCTTCTTGGCTTGATGATAAGCGGACTTCTTTTCCTTGTACTCTTTCTTCTTCTCTTTATATTCGGCTTTCTGTTTAGAAAGCAGTCTCTCAGCATCTTTGATCTTGATGTCTTTTTCTGTGAGGAGAATCTCTTTCATCTCCTTATACTGTGATTTGTTCATTGCACCTCCGAAATAAAAATTGCTGACCCCGAAATAGCAGGGTCAGCAATAATATACCTTATTCTTCTGTCTTCTTAGTAGACTTCGTCGACTTTTTTGTCTTCTTCTCATCCTTTTCCGTCGGAACAATATAACGGCATTTCGGATAGTTGGAACAGCCGATGAAGGTCTTTCCCCAACGGCTCTTCTTCTCGATGAGATGGCCGGTATGGCACTTCGGACAGATCGGAGCATCCTCAGGGATGACAACCTCCTTCTTTTCCTTGACTAGTGGCTTTCCTTCGAGGTCTTCCATGTAGTCGCATTTCGGATAATTGGAGCAGCCGACGAATTCACCGCGTTTGCTCTTTCTCTTGACGAGTTCATGTCCGCATTTCGGACAGACATGATCGGTGATGACTTCGTTGGCCTCTTTAGGCTTTTCGATGTATTTGCACTTGGGATAATTGGAACAGCCGATGAATTCGCCGTATTTGCCTTTGCGATAGACAAGAGGGCTTCCACATTCCGGACAGACCTTGCCTTCGACGACCTTCGGCTGAATCTTCTCCATCTTATCATCCGCAGCGGCATAAAGTTTCTGGAATTCATCCCAGAAGGTAGTGAGAAGGGTAAGTTTATCCGTCTTTCCGTCTGCAATGCTATCGAGAGAGTCTTCCATTTCCGCCGTATAGGAAGCATCCATATACTTCGGGAAGTACTCTTCGAGCTTATCGGCAGTCAGGATACCCTGTTCTGTCGGAACAAAGGATCCCTTCTGATTCTCGACATAATCTCTTCCGACCAAAGTCTCGACTGTCTTTCTGTAGGTGGAAGGACGTCCGATTCCTTTCTCCTGCATCAATTTGACGATCTTTCCTTCGTTGTAGCGGGAAGGAGCCTTGGTGAAGTGCTGTGTCTTTTCCATCTCCGTGTTGAGATACAAGTCTCCCTTCTTGATCTCTTTGGGAAGGGTGTTCTTCTTCTCTTCATCCATCTCGCCATAGATCTTTGTGTAACCGTCAAAGACGCACTGGGTTGCACTGGATGTGAAATCATAGTCGTTTCCGGAAAGAGTCACCGTGGTGGTGAGTTCCTTCTTGGCTGACATCAAGGAGGCGATGGCTCTCTGGTAGATCAGAGTATAGAGAAGATATTCATCATTGGAGAGGTATGGGCGGACAATCTCCGGAGTAAGCGCCAAGTCTGTCGGACGGATAGCTTCGTGAGCATCCTGGACATTCTTGCTGCTCTTTTGGAGATGTCTTTTTCCTAAATATTCGCTTCCGAAATTCTTCTCGATGTAATTCTTCGCAAGGGCGACGAATTCATCGGAGAGACGGATGGAGTCGGTTCTCATATAGGTGATAAGACCGGTGGACTGTCCATTGATTTCTTCGCCTTCATAAAGCTTCTGAGCGATGGCTGAGGTTCTCTTGATGGAGAAGTGGAAACGGCTGAAGGCTTCCTGCTGAAGGGTAGCGGTGATGAATGGATCTTTCGGCTCTTTCTTGACCTCGGTGGATTTGACGTTCTTGACCGTGAAATCCTTCGGAAGCGAAGAGATGATCTTCAAGGCGTCCTCTTCCGTATGAATCTCGATGCCCTTACTCTTATACGCAGAGAGCGTGGCCGCGATATTCATCTTGGCATCGTTAGCAAACTGGCCCTGGATTGTCCAGTATTCGACAGGGACAAAGTCCTTGATCTCTTTCTCTCTTTCGACGATGAATTTCAGAACGACAGACTGAACACGTCCTGCCGACTGTGATTTGATCTTCTTCTGAAGAAGAGTAGAGAGTCTAAAACCCATCAGACGATCGATGATACGTCTTGTCTCCTGTGATTCGACAAGAGGCATATTGATCGTTCTCGGGGTCGATAAAGCCTTATTGATGGCAGATTTGGTAATCTCGTGGAATTCGAGTCTCTTTGTCGTATTGACATCGAGTCCTAAGACCTGAGCCAAATGCCATGAGATTGCTTCTCCTTCACGGTCAGGGTCGGTTGCAAGATAGACATCATCCGCCTTTGCCAAAGCCTTCTTCAGCTCTTTGACAACAGATGCCTTGTCTTCCGATATTTCATAGTTCGGTTTGAATCCGTGTTCCACATCGACACCCAATCCCATCTTTCCATGGCTGGAGAGATCGCGGATGTGACCTGTGGATGCTAAGACCTTATAATCCGGTCCTAGAAAGTTTCCGATAGTGACGCTTTTATGCGGTGACTCAACGATAATCAGTTTCATTTTCGATACGTGCCTTCTTAAATCCTACCTATTATTGAGATGGAGTAAGGCTTTGTCAAGCAAGAATTTTCTCTTAGCTATGCTAAGAATATTTATGATATAGTCTCTCCTCTTGCCTTGACTGCCTCGATGATATCCTCTGCTGTAAGGACGCTGTTTGCTCCTTCCTTTATCAGAATATTCGTCAGATCATCCCCCGTCGTATTGCAGGGAAGCGCAAGGATCTCATTGTTGAGTTCAATCGACTGATGGACAGTAGACATCGATCCCGATATCTTCTTTCCGCCTCCGACAAAAGTGACATAGGATAACGCGGCAAGAAGGCGATTGCGGAAAACGAAATTGTTTGGCTTTGCCTCTGTCTTCAATGGGTATTCAGAAAAGACGAGTCCTTTTCCGCTTTTGCAGTAGTCATAGATTCCGTCATTCTCTTTCGGATAAGGATGATCGATGCCAGACCCAATGACGGATATGATAGGAGCTCCCTTATCCATCGCCGCTTTCATTCCGGACTGATCGATGCCCTTTGCCATACCGGATATGACGACCATCTTATTCTCTAACTTGTCTTCGCATTCCTGAATGAAGGAATAGACCGTATTGTTCTGATAAAGAGTCGGTTTCCTCGTCCCAATGACAGTCAGACGGTACGGATAGGATAAAAGGGACAGATTTCCATAATAATATAAAAGGAAAGGAGGATTATAGAGGTGTTTGAAGCAGTCTGGATAATTCTTATCCACCACTGTGATGAAATTCGCCTTCGTCTCTTTCTTCGCCTTGAGGATCTCCTCATCCTTCAGTCTCTCTTTGTCCTTGATGCTCTGATAGATCTCATTCCAGTCACCACTTTTCAGATAGGACATCGTAAGCAGCACTTCTCTTGCGTCCATGATAAAAGCCTCCTTCAAATACATATATATCCGAAAGAGGCGTATGTCTGATATTTTCAGAAAAGTTTCAATTGCTCGGTATGGTTTACCATACTCTTAACAGGCTCAAAGGTAAGGCGGTGCACTCCAGAGACATATCCGTATTCCTTCAAAGCTTCTAAGTGCGCTTTTGTTCCGTATCCTTTGTTCTTCTTGAACTGATACTGCGGATACTTCTTATCCAATTCGATCATATAGTCATCTCTTGTCACCTTGGCAAGGATTGAAGCTGCAGCAACAGAGAGAGATGTCGCATCTCCTTTCGGGATAGAAAGCGTCTCTATCTTCGTATGGAGCTTCATATAGTCGGTGATCAGATATTCGACTGACGTCTTCTTCATGATCTCTGTAAGACAGGTTTCCATTCCTAGACGGTCTGCTTCCAGAATATTGATCTCATCAATGGTTTTTACAGGGACAAGGATGACAGAATAGGCTACAGCAACCTTTTTGATTTCTTCAAAAAGGATACGCCTTTCCTTATCCGTCAGCTTCTTGCTGTCATTGATCATGTCATTGTGATAATCCGGAGGAAGGACAACACCCGCAGAACTGACCGGTCCTGCCAATGGTCCACGTCCTGCCTCATCAAATCCGGCAATCCATGTGACATGATGCTCTTCTCTTTGCCGATTATCGAATTCAAACAGGGAATCAGTCATCCAAAGATATCCTTCCTAAGGCTCCGCTTCTGAATTCATACAAGAGAAGCGTACGGGCTCTTTCTATATCTTCTACTCCACCAGGGAGAAGAAGATTTCTCTTCTTTGCTATCTGAGCAAAGATCTCATCATCGGTAAGGGAGTAATCTACCGGGAATCTCTCCTTAAGGTTATCCATATAGTGTTCCTTCAAAAAATCAAGAAGGAAGTCACTGAGTGCAATCAGAGGCAGGATATCCTGTTTCACCGATCCTAATAAAGCAAGTTTTGCAATGACTGTCTTATCCTCATAGTTCGGTTCCAAGATGCCAGGAGCATCAAAGATATAGACCTTATCTGAGACATGAATGAGCTGTTCCGCTCTTGTCTTGCCGGGTCTATTTTCTACGGCTGCCTTCTTCTTTCCGGACAAGGAGTTGATAAAGGTAGACTTTCCGACATTCGGAATGCCTAAGACGATAAAACGCTTGATGGGAAGCGGGAATCCTAACTTCAGATATCGGTTATCCTGACTGGTTCTCACCGATGCTAGATAATTCAATAATTCTTTTCCGCTCTTCTTCTCTCTTAAGTCATAACAGAAAGGCTCTATGCCTTTCTCTTTCATCTGCTTCATCTGTCTTTCTAAGACAACAGGATCAGCTAGATCGATTTTAGAGAAAACAAAGACTTTCACCTTTCCTTGAGTCAGATTATCAAGATAATCCGGAAAGGAAGAAAAAGGAGCTCTTGCATCACCGATTTCGATGACACCATCACACTGCTTGAGTTTTTCCTGAATGCGGTTGATTGCTTTACGCATATGTCCAGGAAACCAATTGATTTCATTAATACTTGCCATAGCTAAAATGATAGTGTTTTTTCCTCTGAATTGCAATTCAGAGATGTGAAGAGAAAAGAGAGTGTTCAAAATTAACACCACCTTAAAATTCCTTTAAAATTAATGAAAACATCGTTTTTTGGCTTTGCAAGGCATGAAAAAGAGAAAAGAAATATGCAAATAATGTGCAAAGTAAAAAAACAAGTTGACACAATCGAAAGAGATAACTAAAATGTGATTAGAGGACTACAAAATGAAACTGAAAGAAAACCTAAGATTTCTTAGGCGCAAAGCTGGTTTGACACAAGCCGAGCTTGCCAAGAAGATGCATTTGAGACAATACAACATTTCCGATTACGAGATTGGCAGAATTGAGCCGAACATTCAGACATTGATGCGTTTTGCTGATGTCTTCAATGTTTCTCTTGACTTCCTTGTCGGAAGAAAGCCGAAGTCTACCATTACGGCAGACGATGATGATAGCATCATCGAGCAGGATGTTCAGTCCTACATCTCTACGATGCAGATTGACAAGTACCTGATCGACATCAACGACAACATCAGAAATCTTCCTGAGGATGAGAAGAAGAAAGTCTGCGCAACTGTCTCCTTCCTTGTCAACACCTACTTCGAAAACTAATCTCAAAAGCAAATGTCCCCTGCCAGTTGGCAAGGGACATTTTCAATGTCTTGCGATTTAAATAGAGAAGCCAGTCCTCTGATAAACAAACGGAAACACATCGGAGAGAGGCATATGAAGAGAGATAGACAATTCGTTCTTGAGAAGGAGTGATAAAGAGTCTAATAACCTTCTGTCAAAATCAGAAAATGGTTTACCGCTGTTCAATCGTTCCTGACGATAGACAATCAAAGACTTGATGACTCTGCAGATCTCATCTCGGTTACCGTTAGCAACGATCTTGCTGAAGAAGTTTTTCCTCTCTCTTGGATTGACTTCCGGATAGACTTCCATATCCTTGAAAGAGTCGATGAGTCTCATCGCTTCCTCTTCATTCATGATTGGTCTTAAAAGATTGTCTGCCTTTACAGTAGGAACAAAACTGACATATCCCGCATTGAAATCATAAGGGAAACAAGGCTTCATAATAAAATACGGCTGTGCGCCAACGCCAAAATCCTTATCTTCAATACAATCAATAACGAAAATTTTGCCGTTCTTATCTAAGACCTTATCACCGATTTGAAACATAGGCTCTCCTTTCAGAAATGAACAGAAAACAAGAAGCAATATTCCAAGCGACTTTTTCAGTTAGTCGTCGATTTCTATATAAATTATACCACAATTTCTCGATTTTTGTTGAAAAGTATAACAAAAAAATAAATGCCCTGTCTTTCGGACAGAGCATAGAAATATCGTTTTATCCTTCAAAGTACGCGCTCATTTATCATAATGAGACCACATAGAATGGACAATGACCATGTGTCTTTCTTCATCAACGCGATACACAAGACGATGCTTAATGTTGATTCTTCTGGAGTAATAGTTTTTTAAATCACCAGCAAGTTTTTCGTATGTCGGAGGATTTTGAAACGGATTATCCATAATTAAAAGAAGAAGGTTTTTTGCTTTGATTTCTAGGCCGTTTTGTTTTAATTTCTTTTTATCTTTTTCTGCATTACTAGTAAATCGAATCTCCCACATGATTTACCATTCCTCATCAGGATCAAACACTTTCATTTTAGAAGGATCCTCTTTTTCTCCCTCTTTGATTTTAGTTGACAACGTAGGTTGAGACATTAAATATATAGTCTCAAGCAAAGAGTTATAATCATCTTCACTTAATAAAACAGCATTCCCTTTCTTAGTCGTAATTTGTACCGGTTCATTAAATACAATGACAGTATCTAAAGCGTTATAAAGGTTTTTTCTCAACTCTGTGACATTCGTTGTAGCCATCGTTACTCCTCCTGAATAAAAAGCGCAACACTGCATAAGATGTACGCTTTAATGTACGCTTTAATAATATAATATTCTCAAATAAAAAGCAAGACGTATACCAAAAAACACGGATTTCTCCGTGCTTTATTTTCAATGGCGG
>CAVJZP010000035.1:0-17907 GCA_963654365.1 Oscillospiraceae bacterium | reverse complement strand
TCGAACACTCGGCCCTCTGCTTAGAAGGCAGATGCTCTATCCAACTGAGCTACAGCCCCATCGCTTTTCGCAAAGCCTAATAATAATAACGCAAGTTTCCGTTTAATTCAAGAACAATTTTATCAAAGCCACAGAAAGAATGAAAAAAGCAAAAAAGTCTAGGCAACTTTCTTTCAAATGCGATATAGTCTAGAGATAGATACGGAGGTATTACCATGATCACAGATCAGGAACTGAAACAGATGCATCTTCAATTCAAAGCATTGGAGAAAGATATCAAGGAATATTCGACGATTGTCATCTATCGTCATAAATCACCGGATTTTGATGCCTTAGGCGCACAGATGGGCCTTTATCAGTGGATCAAACTCAATTATCCCGATAAAGAGGTTCATTATGTCGGAGACAGACATCCTGATCTCATGCCCGACCTTTTCCCATATCCGGAAGAACTCGATGAGACATTCTATCAGAAAAAGCATCTTGCCATTGTTGTCGATGTCTCAAACCGTTCCCGCATCGCCTCAGATCATATCTCGATGGCGGAGAAGGTGATCAAGATCGATCATCATCCTCTTCCGAGCGAAGGAGAAGGATACGGAGATCTTCTCATCATCCATGATACCCGTCCTGCCGCCGCGGAAATCGTTGCGCTCTTTGTTCTCTCCCGCTCGAGAAAATTCAAGATGGACAAGGAAACTGCGACATACTTGTACTGTGGAATTGTCGGTGACACCGGAAAGTTCACGTACCAGGATACCGATGGCGCCACTCTTCGGATCGCGGGTGATTTGGCTGATTACGGAGTCGATATCAATTCCCTCATCTTCGATATGTACTCTCTCGACCAGAGAAGACTGGATATCCTCAAAGAGTGTCTGAATCATTATGCCATCACAGAGAAAGGTACTGCCTATTACGTCTTTGACAAAGAGATGATGCAGAGACTGAACATGACGGTGGACCAAGGAAATCTTCACATCAATATTTTCCGCGACATGAAAGGGGTCAAGGCTGCCGTCTCTGTTACCTGGGATGAAGCCAATCAGCATTACCGCATCTCTTTGCGCTCAGCAAAAATCCATGTCTCTCCTGTCGCTAACAAATTTGGAGGAGGCGGACATGACTTTGCAGCGGGATGTCATATTGCATCCTTGGACGAACTTCCGAAAGTCCTTGCTGAAGTAGACGCTCTTTAACTAAGATAATCCGACGGATTCTGTAGCGATGCAGAGTCCGTTTTTATATGTGACTTTCTGATACGGATACGAGATCTCGCACCCGATTTTCTTTTCTGCTTCCACTTTGCTTTTTTCTATATCAGAAGAGATGTCCGCAATTCCAATATAGGAATTTGTCTTCAGATGCTCGTAAAGAGAGGAATAGGAAACAGAATCATCGCTGATATAGAGAATCGACCCATTACTGATTTTGAAATTTTCCTGTACGGTATCGGTGCTCTCTTTTGCAAAGATGGACTTACTGAAATGATAGGAACGGAATGGAACCGTGGAATTGGAATAGATGTAGCTTGTGGAAAGGTAATTTACACCCGTATCATAGGTCATGCTATTCATAATCTGATCTAAATCCGAGGTAGTGAAGACTCTCTCTAAGATGTCATCATAGTTTTTGACAAGTTTTCCATTTTCATAAAAGAGCAGTGCAGAATCCGAAAGGGATGGAGTGGAAGTTTTGCTCAGATGGAATACGGATAACGTCATATACGGAAAGACAACTTTGTTCTGACGGATGTAATCTTTTAAGACAATCGCAAAATTGTCACAGGTTCCGCAACCGGCTGCATAGACAAAGAGAGGAAAACTCATCTTTTTCTCTATCATCGTGTCAAAGTCGTTTTCATAAAGTTTGTTGACTAAATATTCTTCCTCTCCGTTTATCGTAGCAACGGTACTATCGCTGTGGAAAAGAGGAATCGAAACAGGATGATCCTTGCCACAGGAAACAAGAAGAGGAAGAATCCATAATAGGTGAGACTTATGCATGGAATATCTCCTCTAAGAATGCAGTATTGAGCTTGATGTCCTGTGCCTGAACCTTTTCATTCAGCTCTTTTAGGGCTTTCTGGTATTTGGAGGAGGTCTTGTCTCCTTCGTCTACCTTGGTGTTGGATTTCAGTTCTTTGAGTTCAGGGTAGTAGGTGTTCTGATAGGAAAGAGTCCCATCGGAATTCCTTTCGATATCCCCTTGGTTGCTAAAGACGGAGAACTTATGGCTTCCGTTTTCAAAGGAGACAACAGATGGCACATAGCCAGCTGTATTTCCGTAGCTATCGGTGATGATGAAATCGGTAAGGTAATATCGGTTGCAGAAGTCTGACCAGAGCTTGCTGACATGTTCACCGACTTCCCCTTCCTCTCTTTTTAACTGCATAAAGCCATCGGTTTCATAGTAGTAAAGCTTTGCGCTTTCGTTGCTTTTGAGGAAAGGAGTGAGAACGAGGCTGTTATAGTTTCTGCAGTCGGAGCATCTTCTCCAGGTGAAGAGAACATTGCATTTTGTTCTGTCTTCTATCTTCTTATCGAGAGCAACGGTAGTAAAACCTAGGGTGATCTCATTTTTGCAGACTTCATCCTGTTCACAAAGGACAAAGGAGTAACTATCCTCCCTTGTGGAATATTCCACATCGTTCAGGAGATAACGGTTCGTGAGATACGCTTTGTCCTTCAGCATGGAATCCAAATCGTCACTGGTGCCCAAGGAATTGAGATAGCTGTCGGTCAGTTTTCCGTTCTGATAGAAGAGAAAACCTGGGAATCCTTCTAGCTTCGGATAGAGGAAGGCATATTTTCCTTCGGAATTTGTCTTTTCGTCATAGGCAGAAGCATAGACTGAGCGGTCAACCTCATAGATGAGACAGGACGTCTCTTTGATATAGGATTTGAGGACCGTCTTCGTCTGAGCGCAGTAGTGGCATCCTTCTAAGGAAACATATAAAAGGCAGGAATCGTAACGAGTGACGTCCTGCAATTCCTTGACGGAATGGATCATCACCGTGGAGTCGATATCCTCTTTCCTCGACAATGCGACACGTGTGTCTGTCTTTTCGCTGCAGGAAGAAAGACAACAGAAAAGGAGGCATAAATCTGAAAGTGTCCATAATGCAATGCGTTTCATATTTATACCTCCTATAAATATTACAGTCTTAAAAAAGATTTGTTCGAAAACAGATTAAAGTTTGAGAAGCCTAGCGGTATCAAGTGCGATCATCAATTCCTCATCGGTCGGAAGGACAAGGACAGGGACCTTGCTATCCGGAGCGGAGATGATGCCTTCTTTTCCTAAGCGGGTGACCTCATTGAGGCTCTCGTCGATCTTGATGCCCAAGGCATCTTTTACTTTGTCGAAGGTGAGCTTGCGATATAACGGAGCGTTCTCAAAGACACCGGCAGAGCAGACGATCATATCGCAGGAACCCAATTTTCCATAATACATCATGATGTATTCGGCAATCTTGGTGGTGTACATATCGATGGCAAGATGACTTTTCTCATCGCCCTTGTTATAAGCATCTTCGACATCTCTGGTATCATTGGAAATTCCGGAAATGCCTAATAATCCAGATTTATGATTGAAGATGTCATAGATCTCCTGAGCATCTTTTCCAGTGCAGGTGCAAAGGTAAGGCATGACGGAAGGATCGATGTCACCGGTTCTGGTTCCCATCATGACACCGGCCAGAGGAGTCAGTCCCATACTGGTAGCGATGCATTTTCCGTCTTTGACAGCGGAGACAGAGGCGCCCGATCCGATATGGAGGGTGATGACATTCTTGTGCTCTTTTCCGGCTAAGTATTCCTCATCGACAACTTCGGAAAGATATTTGTGGCTTGTGCCATGAGCGCCGTATTTTCTGACCGAATACTTTTCATAGTATTCATAGGGAATGGCGTACATGTACTCTTCCGGTTTCATCGTCTGGTGGAAGGCGGTGTCAAAGACAGCGACTTCGCCGACTTTGGGAAGAGCCTTCTTGAAGGCGTTGAAGCAGGTGAGGTGTGCCTCGGCGTGAAGAGGATCGAGGGGGACGAGTTCTTCGATCTTCTTATAGGTGTCCTCATCGAAGAGAGCGGAGTCAGAGAAATATTTTCCGCCCTGGACGACACGGTTTCCGACACCGTTGATCTCATCTAAGTCCTTGATGATTCCGAACTCGATCAATCCATTGAGAAGAAGCCTGACCGCTTCGTCATGGTTCTTGACCGGAAGGACATCGGTATGTTTGAAGCCACCGGGCTTCTTGATGGTGAAGATGCCGTCTTCGTGTCCAATGCGCTCGACGATGCCGGAAGTGAGAACAGTGAGATGCTTGGCCTTGTCTCTCAGCTTTGTTTCCTTGCTGGCACTATCATCCATTTCATAAAGCTTGAACTTGAGGGAAGAGGAACCGGCATTGACACACATAATCTTAAAAGTTGACATAAGTTTTCTCCTTAAATATGACTTACTTATTTTAATGTTCTTACTTTCTCTTTACAAGAACAATAAGATATTTCAAAGCATTCTCTCTTGTGTTATAATTCTCCTCAGGAGGCCATATTTATGGAACATCCGCAGGTTTTCGAACAATACCTCAATGGTCAATGTCCTCGGGCATACGACTTTTTTGGTGCCCATAAAAGCACAGTTGATGGAAAGGCTGGCTATCTGTTTCGTGTCTATGCTCCTTTGGCTAAGGAAGTTGATCTGATCGGTGACTTCAACTCCTGGGATTCAAAAAGAGGAAAGATGTCCAAGGTGGATTACCGCGGACTGTATGAACTCTTTGTCCCTCTTGCCGAAGAAGGCCAGAGATATAAGTTCCATATTCTTGGGGTCGATGGCTACTGGAAGGACAAACAGGATCCTTTTGCTTTTTCCGATGAGGGAACAAGCGACAACTACTGCTCCGTGATCTTTGACATCGACAGAATCCATGTCGATGATGAAGTCTTCACTTCAAAAAGAGACCGCAACTTCGATCATCCTGTCTCTATCTATGAATTCCATATGGGAAGCTGGAAGAGGAAGGCGGACAATAGCTGCTATACCTATTCCGAGATGGCTGATCTTCTCATTCCCTATCTCAAAGAGATGGGATATACGCATGTCGAGGCGCTTCCGATCACCTTCTATCCTAACGATGCCTCTTGGGGATATCAGACCCTTGGCTATTATGCAATCGATCACCGCTATGGAACGGCACATGACTTTGCTGAGTTTGTTGAGAAGATGCATGAAAACGATATCGGTGTCATTATGGACTTCGTTCCGGTTCACTTTGCTTTGGATTCTTTTGGACTTGAGCGCTTTGACGGCTCCTGCGTCTATGAATACAATAATGAACATGAATTCTCCGAGTGGGGGACAAAGAACTTCGACCTAGGCAAAGACCCGGTCCGTTCTTTCCTGATCTCCTCTCTCTTCTATATGGCGGACAAGTTCCATGTCGATGGATTCCGCTTTGATGCGGTCAGCAACATCATCTATTGGGACGGAAACTCCGACAAGGGAATCAATTCCGGCGCTGTGGAATTCGTCAAGCGTGCCAACGGCTATGTCCATACGCTTCTTCCTGGCGTCATGATGATTGCGGAGGATTCCTCTGCATATGGTCATGTCACCAAAGGCATGTATGAGGAAGGCTTAGGCTTTGACTTCAAATGGGATCTAGGCTGGATGAACGACACCCTGAAATATTACGGAAAAGATCCGATTTACCGCAAATACTGTCACAATCAGCTCACATTCTCCATGGCGTATTTCTACAGTGAGAACTTCATTCTCCCGTTAAGCCATGACGAAGTCGTCCATATGAAGGGCACGATTTTAAATAAGATGTGGGGCAATTACGACAACAAGTTTGCCAATGTCCGTAACCTTTATGCCTATCAGTACGCCCATCCTGGAAAGAAGCTTAACTTCATGGGCAATGAAATCGCATCCTTTGATGAATGGAAGGAATATGAGACCCTCCCTTTCAATGTCCTGGATTATCCGAAGCACAAAGGCGTCAACCGACTGATCAAGGATCTCAATTTCATCTATCGCGCTCACTCTTGTATGTTCAAGGAAGAATATAATCCCAATACCTTTGGCTGGATTATGGCCGACAACAGCGATCAGTCTGTCTATGTCTTCAAGAGAGAAAGCGATGAAGAGTGCATGATCTTCATCTTCAACATGACACCGAACTTCTACTGGGACTATGATATCGGCGTTCCTTATGAGGGTGTCTATGAAGAGATTCTCAATACCGACAAAGCGATTTACGGTGGCTGGGATCAGTACAATGGAAATCCCCTTGCCACGCATGGAAACGGCGGAATTCACCATCAGAAGTACAAGATCACACTGAAGGTTCCTTCCTATGGCGCTATTTATCTTGTCTACCGGAAGGAAAAGGATGAGAAGTTCTCCTCTCTTGCCAAAAGCGGGAAGGATACTGTAGTCGTTGATCCGTTAAAAACGATTTGATAGATTCGGTCAGAAAGAGAAAAAAGCGGACAAGACAAGGCTATGACCGTAACCTTATGGATTTCAATTGTGCCGCTTGGTAAACAACATGTTTGAATTTAAGAAAAGCCCAGATTTCAAAGAAGAGTTCAAAAAAGCATTTTCCGACCGCTGCGTTGAGAAATATTCCCGCGATCCAAAGGATCTCGACGAGAATGAACTCTATGATGTCCTTGCTACGATGGTAAGAGGCTATGCCAATGTCCTTGGCAAGAAGTGCAAAGAGGAAGTCATCGAGAAGAAAGAAAAGCAACTAGTCTACTTCTCCATGGAATTTTTGATCGGCCGCCTTTTATCCACCAACCTTTTCAATCTCGATGTCCTCAAGGATGTCGAAGAAGCCCTCGCTGAAATGGGCATTGACTATGACATTCTCAAGACAAAAGAACCCGATGCCGGCTTAGGAAACGGTGGCTTAGGAAGACTTGCCGCCTGTTTCATGGATTCTATCGCATCCTTAGGACTCCCTGGTCACGGAAACTGCATCCGCTATGAATACGGCTTCTTCCATCAGAGAATCCGTGACGGAAGACAGATGGAATTCCCCGATACCTGGCTTCAGGAAGGATTCCCCTGGGAGATCAGAAAACCGAATGATTCTGTCATTGTCCGCTTTTATGGAAATCCGGAGACGTATCGCGATGAAAAGACCGGTGAGGTCCGCTGGAGAACCACAAACGCCTATGCGGTAAGAGCGGTCCCCTATGATGTTCCTGTCATCGGATATAATAACAATGTTGTCAATACACTGAGACTTTGGTATGCGGAACCATGCGAGGAAACCCTTCCTTCCGCAACGGACTTCAACGGCTATCTGAAGTTTATCCGCGACATCACTCACGGACTTTATCCGGATGATTCCACGGAGGAAGGCAAACTTCTCCGTCTCCGCCAGCAGTACTTCTTAGTCTCCTCTGGCATCCAGTTTGCCATCAACCGTGAGAAGGAACTCTTCGGAACGTTGGATCATCTTTATGAGCACTATGTCTTCCAGCTCAACGATACCCATCCGATCATGTCGATTCCTGAGATGATGAGAATCCTCATGGATGAGAACGGATACGGCTGGGATGATGCGTATCGCATCGTTTCGAAGTGCTTCGCCTTCACCAATCACACCGTCATGCCCGAGGCTTTGGAAAAGTGGCCCTGCCGCTATATCGCAAGCGTCGCTCCCCGTGTCTATATGATCATCGAGGAAATCAATCGCCGCACCTTGGCCAAAATGAGAGAAGACAACATCTCCGAAAGCGCCATTCAGAACAGCCTTGTCATCTCCGATGGCAATGTCAATATGTGCCAGCTTGCCATCCATGTCGCCGTTTCGGTTAATGGTGTTGCCAATCTTCACACGGAGATTCTCAAGGCTCAGACCTTCAAGGATCTATATGCCTATTATCCGGACAAATTCAACAATAAGACAAACGGCATCTCCCATCGCAGATTCCTGCTTGTCGCCAATCCGAAACTTTCCGAGTTCATCACTTCCGAGATCGGCGATGGTTTCATCACTCATCCGGAAGAGCTGAAAAAACTTCTTCCCTATGCAGACCATAATCATACAGAAGTCTACAGAGCTCTCAACCAGATCAAATATCAGAACAAACTAAGAGCTCTTTCTCTTATCAAGGATGCCTCGGGAATCGAGGTTTCCCCGGATTCCATCTTCGACACCCAGATCAAGAGACTTCACGCCTATAAGAGACAGCTTCTTAATGTCTTCCGCATCATCCACCTCTATCTGAAGCTGAAAGCCAATCCGGAACTCGAAATCTATCCGCATACCTATATCTTCGGCGCCAAGGCGGCACCAAGCTATCTCTACGCTAAGAAGATCATCGAGCTCATCCTCGCTGTCAGCAAGACGATCGAAAGCGATCCTGCCGTCAATAAGTACATCAAGATTGCCTTCTTGGAGAATTATGATGTCTCCAAGGCTGAAATCATCATTCCTGCTTCCGATATCTCGGAGCAGATCTCTTTAGCTGGAAAAGAGGCATCTGGCACCAGCAACATGAAGTTCATGATGAACGGAGCTGTCACCCTCGGCACCTTAGATGGCGCTAACGTCGAGATCAGCAACTTTGTCGGAGAGGACAACATTGTCATATTCGGCATGAAGGAAAACGAAGTCAAGGAACTCAAGTACCACGGCACTTACAATCCTTTTGATATCTATAACAGCGATCCTCGCGTCAAAGAGGTTTTGGATTCCCTTGTCAACGGTACCTTCTCGAAGGATAAGGAGCAGTTCAGAATGATCTTTGAGGAAATCCTCTACCGCAATGATGAATTCATGGTCCTGAAGGACTTTGATTCCTATCTGCAGGCTTCCAAGAGAATCGAGAACGAATACCTTTCCCGTGACGCTTGGGGTGAGAAGTGTTTAGTCAACATCGCCAATTCCGGTTGGTTCTCTTCCGATCGTACCATCGATGAGTACAACCGTGACATCTGGCATCTGAAGAAGGTCCATTAAAATGGAAGATAAGGTATACGATCTGACTTTATGGCTGAAAGAGGATGATTTGGAGTCACTTTCGGAACTGGAGATGATTCACCTTCTATCCTCTCTTCCTTATATGGATAAGGAGGAGATGGAAAAACGCTCATCTCAGGTACTTTCTAGCTACTCTTATTTTTTGAAGCCGTACTTTGGATCGCTATCCCTTTCTCCCTTTGAGGAGAAAAAAGACAGAGAGTCTGTCTCTCTTTCCATGATTCAGTCCTTCGTCCTCTTCACGATAGAAAAGGAGAAGGCTATCTCTTCTCTTCTTCTGTCCATCCGTTACTTTTTGAGCCTGATTTAGCTTCTTTTCAAGCTGAAATGCCTTGAATATGCTTGAAATGGTGTTGGAGGGCTACTATAATTAGATAGCTTAGTATTCGTATATAGGAGAATGTATAAAATGAAGCAAACTTTTAAGAATGAAAATGGACATTTGACTGCCAACGTCTCATTCGATGCGGATGAGATCAAAGTCGCTACTGACAAGGCGGTCAACAAGCTGATCACCAATGTCACTGTCCCTGGTTTCAGAAAGGGAAAGGCCCCGAAGGATCAGGCTGTCCGTTATCTTACCAATCAGAAAGTCTATGAGGAGACTGTTGATTGCCTCCTGAAGATGGTGGATAAGAACCTTGCCAACGTTCCTGAATTCAAGGAATTCGCTAATGGCAAGATTTCCGGAAGAAAGCATCCGGATGTTGCAATCGAGAAGTTCGATGACAAGGAAGCCGCTTTCCGCATCGATTGGATGCTCAATCCTGTCGTTGTCAAACTCGGCGCCTACACCGGACTTACTAGCGATGCCAAAAAGAGAGAAGTCACCGATGCCGATGTCGATCATCAGCTCAAGCATCTTGCCGAAGACAATGCGGAACTTGTCGAGAGCGACAAGGAAGCAGCTCTTGGCGATACCTGCAACATCGACTTTGTCGGCTATATGGATGGAAAACCGTTTGATGGTGGCGACGGAAAAGGCTTTGATCTTGAATTGGGCAGTGGACGTTTCGTCCCTGGCTTCGAAGATCAGTGCGTCTCTCACAAGGCTGGAGACAAATTCGATGTCTCTTTGACCATGCCGGAGAACTATCCTGCTCCTCTTGCAAGTCAGCCTGTCGTCTTCAAAGTCACTTTGAACTCTGTCAAGGTCAAGGAAGTCCCCGAGATCAATGATGAATTTGCAACTACTTTGACTGGCAAATACGTCAGCAAGGATCTTGCCGAACTCAAGAACAAAATCAAAGATGACCTCACTCATTCCGCTGAAGAGAGCTATAAGAATGCTAAGATCAATTCTTATCTCCTTCAGATCAGAAACGCTTCTGAATTCATCATTGCTCCGGATTATGTCGATATCTTCGTTCAGGACAGAATCCACTCTGATGAAGCTAACATCAACAGACAGGGCCTCACCCTCGATGAGTATCTGAAGCTCACCAAGACGGACAAGACCGCCTATGAGAACAACATCAAGACTGGTGTTGAAAACGAGATCAAGTCCGAACTTGTCTACAACGCTTTGGCGGAAGCGGAGAAGATTCCTTCCCCGACTCAGAAAGAGATAGAAGATCAGATCGGTTCTCCGCTCAATGATTTCTACACCAATTATTCCAACTATCTCAAGAGCATGAAGATGCCGGAAGAGCAGATCAACAATCAGATCCAGGGCTATATCAACCAGGTCTTTGCCTCTATCCTTACTGGCAAGGTCCAGGCCAAGGTCTTAGAGCTCAACGAGCCTAGTGCTGAAAAGCCTGCTGATGCTGAAAAGGCCGAATAATCGCGCTATTTGAACAATTCAGGGAGTGTCTGATCACACTCCCTTTTTGATACAATTCAAGAAATTTAGCACTTCCAAGTTGAAATTGCTAAATTTTTCATTATAATATCAATGCTATTCGTTGCATTCCTTGAAAGGAGGAACATTTATGGATACTTATTCCCCTAGAAGATTACCGGTATTGCCGAACAACCGAGCTGTCGGCATGCCTGATATTGAGATGACAATCATCGCCAGAAACAACTATGACATGCATCTGTTCTCCCGTTTGAACACAGGCGATGAATTTGTCGTATCTTTGTCCAATTCTGACGATGTCTACGGTGATTTCGACAATCTTATTCTCCCTGGCGTAAGAGTCGTTGGCTGTCTTTGCCGAGTGATGGAGATCACTGCCGTTCCTCAGGGTCTGAAAGCCGTTGTCATGGGTAAAGCCGCTGTGGATCTGATGGATTTCAATGTGGATTCTGTCTCCGGAACGGTCATGGCCACCGTTAATCCCCGTCCTGTCTATCAGAGAGAGGACAGCAAAGTCTATGAGATGTTAGGTAAGTTCACTTCATCCTATACCGCACTCAGAAAGAAATATCCTCAGCTTCCTGAATTGGTCGACTTCTCTCAGACTGTCCCCGATATTCTCAATGTTCCTTACCATATTGTTACTTTTTTAGGAACAATGAACCACACCAAGCAGCTGATTTTGGAAGAGAAGGACCCGATTGAGAAGTTCCGTCTCTGCATCTCCGATCTTGACCGCTTCAATCTTGACAGCAAGATCGAATACGACATTCAGAAACAGGTCTCCGATTCCATCGACAAGAATCAGAGAGAATATGTACTTCGTGAGAAGATGAAGGTGGTCAAGAACCAGCTGAAGGAATTCGATGGCGGAGATGCCATGGACAACATCGAGAAGAAAGTCGATGAGAATCCGGAACTCTACCCTGAGAACGTCAAGAAACGCATCCATTCCGAGATGGCAAGACTGAAATCCATGCCTGCCGGAAGCCAAGAAGTCGGCATCATCAACAACTATGTCGAATTGCTTGCTGATCTTCCTTGGAAGATTTCTTCCAAAGACAATGAAGATCTCGATTCCGTCAAGAAGATTCTGGATGAGAACCACGAAGGATTGGAAAAACAGAAAGACCGTATTCTTCAGTATCTCGCAGTCAAACAGCTGACAAAATCCCTCAAGGCTCCGATCCTTTGCTTCTATGGTGCACCGGGTGTCGGTAAGACATCCCTTGGTATCTCCATCGCTCAGGCTTTGGGAAGAAAATTCGTCAAGGTTGCCTTAGGCGGTATTTCCGATGAAGCCGAAATCCGCGGTCACAGAAAGACCTATATCGGTGCTATGCCTGGCAAGATTATCTCCGGCATGAACAAAGTCGGAACCAATAACCCGGTCTTCCTTCTCGACGAGATTGATAAAATCGACGGTGGCGGATACAAAGGCGATCCTTCCAGCGCTCTTCTCGAAGTCCTCGATCCCGAGCAGAATTCCATCTTCATGGATAATTACCTCGATGAACCGTTTGATCTGAGCAATGTTCTTTTCATCTGTACGGCAAACGATATCTCCAAAATCCCTGGTCCTTTGATGGATCGTCTGGAGATGATTGAACTCAACACTTATACCAAGTTCGAGAAGGTCTCCATCGCCAAAAGCCATCTGATCTCTCTCGAAGAGAAAGCAAACGGCATCAAGCCTGGCATGATGGAGTGGACCGATGAGGCGATTGACTACATCATCGAGTTCTATACCATGGAAGCCGGCGTCCGTGAACTCAGAAGAAAGATCGGTACGATCGACAGAAAGTTTGCTGTTGATTATCTCCGTGATCCTTCTAAGAGTCATCTTGTTGTCAATAAAGAAGTTGTAAGACAGTATCTCGGTGCTGAGATCTTCACTCATGAATCCAATGTCGATGATTCCCAGGTCGGTATCATCAATGGTCTTGCCTATACGCAGGCAGGCGGTGAGGTTTTGAAGATCGAAGTCAACACCTTCCCTGGTAAAGGCGCTCTTATCTTGACGGGTAACTTGGGTGATGTCATGAAAGAGGCATGTGAGACAGCGTTAAGCTATGTCAAGAGCATCGGCCCCTCTTTAGGAATCAATCCGGAGTTTTTCTCCAACAACGATATCCATATCCACTTCCCGGAGTCTGCCACTCCGAAAGATGGTCCTAGCGCCGGTGTCGCTACGGTTCTCTGCATCATCTCCGCTATCTGCAATGTGAGAATCAGAAATGATGTCGCTATGACCGGCGAGGTCGATTTAAGAGGCAATTCCATGCCGATCGGCGGCCTGAGAGAGAAGACCAATGCTGCTTCCAGGGAGCACATCAAGACCGTCTTCATCCCGAAGGAAAACCATAAGGACAGAGAAGAGCTTCCCAAAGAGATCACCGATACGCTCAACATCGTCGAAGTCAGCAAGGCTACCGATCTGTTCTCTGGTGTCTTCATGGAAGATATTACCAAGATGAAAGACGAAATCTATAAGAGAACCTCTCCTCTTTCTAAGACGGAAGAGAAGAAGAGCAATAAGAAGACTCTGAAAGCGAAAGCATAAGATGGCGAAGACCGATTTCCAGAACGTTGAATTCATCCGCTCTGCTGTGGATAAGAAGCAGTTTCTTTACGACAAGCCCATCGTGACCTTCATCGGGCGAAGCAATGTCGGAAAGAGCACGCTTGTCAATCAGCTCGTCAGGCGGAAGAACTTCATGAAGACTTCAAAGACCGCAGGTCTTACCAATATGGTGAACTATTCTCTTGTCGATAAGAAATTCTATCTTGTCGATGTTCCAGGATATGGCTTTGCCACCTTTCGAAGAGATCACTTTGCCAAGCTGATGGAAGATTTTCTTGTCGATAACAAGGCGCTTAAGCGCGTTTACATCCTAATCGATGCAAGGCGTCTTCTTCTTCCGGCGGATGATGAGTTTAGCCAGTATCTTGAATCTCTTTCGATTCCTTATTCCTTTGTCTTCACAAAGACGGATAAGATGACCGCTTCGGAGAAACATTACCTGAAGCTTCAGGAAGAGAAGATTGCTCCGACTCCTTTCTTCGAGGTCGGACTGAAGAAAGAGAAAGCCTATCAGGCATTAAGAGACGATATCATCTTGACAGTCAAGGGGGAATAGTCCCCCTTTTGTCTTGTTTTTCTTTTTGGGAACGATTATAATTCTTACGCTATGACGGGAAGGGAGACCGCAAACGACTGCATAGAGAGTCCGGATGGTGGAAGCGGACCAGGAAAGCGAATCTCTGTCGTCCCCGAGCGTGTCGTATAAATAAGAGCGGTGATACCGAAGAGGGGTGGTACCGCGCAATGAAAATTGCGTCCCTTCACGAATATTCATTATTTGGGAGGGACTTTTTCTATGAAAGAAATGCAAAAAGCCTATGACCACTTAACTGTGGAAGACGGAAAAGAGAAGTTTTGGGAAGAGAACGGCTATTTTGAGGCCATGAGAAAGGAAAATCTCGATAAGAAGCCTTTCTCCATGATCGTTCCGCCTCCGAATGTAACAGGCATTCTTCACATCGGACACGCGACCAATACAACGATTCTCGATATCATCGCCAGATACAAGAAGCTTTCTGGCTACGATGTCCTTTTCTTGGCGGATATGGATCACGCCGGCATCGCTACCCAGGCAAAAGTCGAAGCAAAGCTCCGCGAAGAAGGAAAAGACAAGTATCAGTTAGGAAGAGAAGCCTTCCTAAAAGAGGCTTGGAAATGGAAGGAAGAACATGGAGACTATATCTCCAAGCAGTGGCGCGCCTTAGGTCTTTCCATGGATTACTCCAAGGAGAGATTCACCTTGGATGAGGGAATGTGTCTTGCCGTCAACAAAGTCTTCAAAACCCTTTATGATCAGGGGCTGATCTATCGCGGTGAGAGAATCATCAACTGGGACCCTGTCCTGAAGACAGCTCTTAGCGATATCGAAGTGTCCTATTCTCAGGATAACGGACACTTCTATTATTTCAAGTACTGGCTGGAAGACCATTCCGCGTATCTTGAAGTTGCCACGACAAGGCCGGAAACCATGTTCGGAGACCAGGCGGTCTGCTTCAATCCGGATGACGAAAGATACCAGCATCTCGAAGGAAAGAAGGTCATCAACCCGGCAAACGGAGAGCTTCTCCCTCTGATCGCTGACCGCTATGTCGATATCGAATTCGGAACGGGTGTCATGAAATGTACCCCTGCCCATGATCCCAACGACTTCATGATCGCCAAAAGACACGATCTTGCCTTTGTTAAGACAATGAATGAAGATGCGACCATGAACGAGAACTGTCCGAAGGACTATGTCGGACTTGACCGCTATGAGTGCAGAAAGAAACTCGTCAAACAGATTGAAGAACAGGGAGACCTCATCAAGATTGAGGATATCGTCCATAATGTCGGCCATTCCGAGCGCAGCAAGGCAGTGGTCGAGCCGATGCTTTCCAAACAGTGGTTCGTTTCGATGAAGCCGTTAGCTAACGCTGTCATGGAGATGCAGAAGAGCGAGAAGAGAACCGATTTCTTCCCCTCTCGCTTCAGCGACATCTTCTATCAGTGGTTGGAGAACACCCAGGACTGGTGCATTTCCCGTCAGCTTTGGTGGGGACATAGAATCCCAGTCTATACCAACAAGAAGACCGGAGAGGTCATCTGTTCTGTTGAGAAACTTCCGGAAGAGGAATATACTCAGGACAACGATGTTCTCGATACCTGGTTCTCCTCCGCTTTGGCTCCTTTTGCTTTCTTAGGCTGGCCGAATGAGGATGATCCTCTCTACAAACGTTATTATCCGCTCGATGTCATGGTCACCGCTTATGACATCATCTTCTTCTGGGTCGAAAGAATGGCATTTGAAGGTGTTCACTTCACGGGTGTGATGCCGTTTAAGAAAGTCTATATCCACGGTCTTGTCCGCGATAGCCAGGGCAGAAAGATGTCCAAGTCGTTAGGAAATGGCATTGATCCCTTTGATGTCATCAAGAAGTATGGAACGGATTCTCTCCGCTTTGCCTTAGCAACGGGCGGTACACCAGGACTTGATATCAATTTTTCCTTTAACAAGGTCGAGAATGCCCATAACTTCCTCAATAAGATCTGGAACGCATCCCGCTACATCCTTTCGATGCTTCCGGAGAACTTCCAGGAAAGAGCATTGCTGAAGAGCAATCTTTCCTATCTCGATGAGTGGATTTTAAAGGAGTGCGACGACCTTCTCAATTCTGTCAAGACCAACATGGACAAGTATGAGCTCGGTCAGGCAGCTGACTACCTCTATTCCTTTGTCTATGACGAATTCTGCTCGGAATATCTCGAATATACCAAAGTCGCTCTTCAAAGCGATGACGAAAAGAAGAAGGATGTCACCCTTCAGGTCCTTTACTCCATCCTTAAGAAAATCTTGATCGCCCTTTTCCCGTTTGCTCCGTTCATTTCTGAGGAGATCTACTCTTATCTCCCAGGCCATAAGAAATCTGTCTATGAGGAAGCTTATCCTTCCGATTACGGGTTTGACTATTCCGCTTCTGACCTCGATGTTGCACTCTCCTTAAGAAGAGCCATCAAGGAGATCAGAAACCATAAGTCCAAGCTCGGGCTTGCTCCGAATGCTCCGGTTGAACTCATCTTCCTCGGAAAGAAGGAAGACTATGACATGGTCTATCCTTATCTGAAGAGATTCTCTTTTGCTTCCAGTATCACGCTCTCCTCTTCCAAGAGAGACGATTCCATCTTCTTCCCATCGTTTGCTCTTTCCATCATCGATAGCGAGGACCATGATACCAGTGACCGCATCGAGAAGAGAATCGAGTTCCTCAGGAATGAGATCGCACGCTCAGAGAAGATGCTCTCCAATCCGAACTTCCTTTCCAAGGCTAAGCCGGAAAAGGTCGCTCAGGAAAAGGAAAAGTATCAGAAATATCTCGATGAGCTCAACAATTATCTGAAGAAGTAAAAATATTTCCTACAAAGTGCCTCCTTCGCCTACATATGTATGTGAAGGAGGTTTTTCATTATGACAGAACTTAGTGAAATCGATGAGAAGTCTACTGTCGGAGGAGAAGCGATCACACTTACTGCCATCATGGCCATCTTGGCGATCGGCATCGTTACCGTGATCTGCTACAAACTGTTCTTATCGGATAAGGGTAAGACGACGCTTCCCGGAGGCTTCTCGTTCTCATGGGAATGAGGAAGGAAGAAGACTGCTTTGGCTATTTTGACAGTAAGCCGAGAGAGAAAGCCGATGAGAAAGGGATTCAGTCGCTGTCGGACTGCGAGCTTCTTGCCTTGATTTTAGAGACTGGAACGAAAGAAGAGAACGTGATGCAGCTCTCATCCCGCCTCCTCTTTGAAAGAGGTGGGATGATGGGCCTATTTCAGTCTGACGAGAATCTTGAATCCGTAAAAGGCATCGGAAAAGCCAAGAAATACCGCATCCTTGCTGTCCGGGAAATCACAAGAAGGCTCCCCTTTGAAAAGGAAGAAAAAGCAAAAACAGCGGAGGATGTCTATCAGATGACGCGGAATCTCTTTCTTGGATGCCGTGAGGAGAAACTTCTTGTGCTTTATCTGGCTGCGGATAGGAAAATCATCAAGAAGGAGGAGTTCAATGGCATTTCTATCTCTGAGATTTCCCTTCCTGTGATGACGATACTCCACCATGCCATCTCCGCATTTTCCAAAGGAGTCATTCTTTGTCATAACCATCCATCTGGAAACTTAGAGCCAAGCGATGCAGACCGCTATTCTCTCCTCTGTCTGAAGGAGAAGATGAAACTAGCCAATATTGTGCTTCTAGACTCCCTTATCATCACCGACAATGGATATTATTCCTTCCGCAACGAAAAAGAGCCCTGCCTAATAAGGGATGATGCCAATTAGAAAAGATATAATCCGTACGCCGATAAAGCGTTTCTCTCTTTTCCAGTGTCTATAAAGGACTCCACTGTGGCGTTTTCATAAATTTTACCGAAAAAGGCTTGTGTTTTCGTTGCAACTAACGGAATACCATCTTATAATACCTGACTTTGGGATTCACCCCTAATTTTCAAGTGTTAAAGATCAGTGTTGTTC
>CAVJZP010000034.1:0-17961 GCA_963654365.1 Oscillospiraceae bacterium | reverse complement strand
CATATGGGCACCTCCCGGTCACGAGTATACTTGCCGGCCTAAAATGTGGAAGCCCTTATCCTAGTGCTCAGAATTGACGTATACAGTATAACTCTCAAATATGACATATGGTTGTCGTTTTTATCTAGTAAGAACTATAACCTAAAAAGGTCATTCTGGATCTGTACTGAATTCCATCTGTTGGACAAAAAAAGGGGGGCAATAGGTGGTAAATTTTCACAAAAAGAGTTGCCCGTAACAGGCAACTCTCTAATAGTTTAAGAAATTGACAACTCCCTTATATTATCGAACACTCTTGCAGTGTTCGTATGTAATCAAACTGGCGGAGCAGAAGAGATTTGAACTCTTGCTAGGTTATACGCCTACTGACGGTTTTCAAGACCGTTCCCTTCAGCCACTTGGGTACTGCTCCAAGATAAATAATGAAAAAAGCCAACCGCTTAGGCTGGCTTGCTTTGTTGAACATGGTGGGCACTACAGGGCTCGAACCTGTGACCTTCCGCACGTCAAGCGGATGCTCTCCCAGCTGAGCTAAATGCCCAAAGCGTGGTTAATTATAAAGGGAAACGGATACTATGTCAATGCTTTTTTCGAAAAGTTTTCACCCTGTCAGTGAATATATACATTTTAAGCAGTAAAAACAGAACCTACTTCCTATCAGTCTCTATCCATGCTTCTGCTTTCAAATCAGTATTACAATGTAAGCGCTTGAGTGATTAGCATAGCTAATTTTTACTATATCGGGACATTTGTTAAAAATTCGGATTTCTCGATAGTCAAAAGTGAAAAATTATGCTATATTTTTAGGTATGAAAAAACACATTTCCAAATCATTGATTTGCTATATCGTTCTCAGCAGTATTTGCCTGCTTACCGGCATCATACTTTTATGTTTAGGAAGATGGAAAGAGTCTATCTTTGCTTTCCTTCCTTTTCCTTTATGCAGTTGGACATTCTGGTCCTTCTATTACCCTAAGGATGTACAGAAGCATACGGGACTATTAGTAGTGACTATGGTATCTAGATTCCTATGCAATGCAATCTCTTTGGTTGTGCCGGCTGTCTTATGGAAGTTTGTTCCTTCGTTCAATGATTCCGTTTCCTATTACTGGATTTTAATGCCTTTTATTGAGATCATGCTGACCTATGGGGCCTATACCGTCGCTAATCTTACGGAGAAGAAGGAGGAAAAGAAATGAAGACCCTCAGCGGAATCAACTTCGATAACCTTCTGAATCCGAACTTCTCCAAGATGATTTCGGCTGAATTCATCACAAGCATGATTGTCATGCTTGTGATCATCCTCTTTTCCTTTGTCGTCTATTTCCGGATGAAAAAGACAGATCCCATGGAAAAGCCAAAGGGAATCGTCAATATCGCAGAGATCATCGTCAGCTTCGGAGATGAGAAGGTCAACTCCTTGATGGGATGCCCAAAGTACTTTTCTAACTTTGCAGGATATATCATTCCTCTTAGCGCCTATATCTTCTTAGGATTCTTCATCGGTATGATGGGTATACCGAACTTCATCGTATTAGGAAAGAAAGCAGATGGTTATATCCTCAATGAGACAAAACTCTTCTCTACCCTTCCTTCTCCCTTTACAAATCTTACCTTCACTCTTCTTTTAGGCCTTATCACAGTTGTACTCATCGAAGTCACGAAGTTAAGGACAGAAAAGTGGAAATATGTGAATCAGTTCATCTTTACCTTCCCACCGCTATTACCTTTAGCTACGAACTTTGTTCCGATGTTATCCTTAGGCATCCGTCTATTCGGAAATGCCTTTGCAGGATTCTGCATTACTACATTGCTCTATCAGACGTTCTACGCACTCTTCTCCCACTTCGGATTGCTTCTTGCACCGGTGATCATGCCCTTCCTCCATGCTTACTTCGATCTGTTCAGCGGTTTCATACAGACGATAGTTTTCGTTATGATCACGATGATGGACATCATGCAAGGTGCTCCAGAAGAAGAAAGTGAAAACGTAGCCAAAACTGTCGATATGAGAAACTCCGTTGCAAGAAAAGCCCAACAGGATTGAATTTAAAGGAGGCAGGCTTTATGAATTTATTACAGTCGTTCGTCACATTAGCAGAGACCGCAGAAGGAAACGTCTATTCCGCAGCATCGGGTCTCTATATCGGTATTGGTCTTATCATGATCGCTATGTCTATGTCCTCTATCGCAGAAGGTATTGTCTGCGCTTCTGCATTAAAGGGTATGGCTAGAAATCCGGAAGCTGCCAAGAACTTAAGATCCAGCATGATTCTCGCTGTTTCCCTTTGCGAAACCGTCGCTATTTACGGCCTTGTTCTCGCTATCCTTCTCATCTTCGTCAAGAGCCCTTCCTCTTTCTGAAACAGGAAAAGCAAGATGAAGAATAAGAAGCTATGTCTGGCTTCTTTCTCTGCTTTGCTCGTTTTCGCACTTACCTCATGCGACACACAGGGAGCCGCCGATAATATCTCCGGCTCTGTGGAAGAGACGATTGAAAACGTCCTTCCGAACCTCTATGTCGCCTTAGCACAGCTAGGCGCATTCTTAGTCATGGTATTCGTCTTCTTCAAGTTCTGCTATAAGCCCATCAAGAAGAGATTGCAGATGCGGGCTGAGAATGTAAAACAGAATGTCGATGAGGCAAGAGAAAAGAATCAGGAAGCAGAAAGAAACAAAGAAGTCTCTGAAATGGCCATCAAAGACAGTCATGTCCAAGCGGACAAGATTGTTTCGGATGCCAAGAAGACAGCAGAGAAAACAAGTCAGGAAATCATCGACAAAGCGAATGAGAAAGCGGATCAGATCCGCTTACAGGGTGAAAAGGATGCTTTGGAAAAGCAGAAAGAAGTCGAAAGAAAAGCCCATGATCAGATCGTCACGACTGCTATCGCTGCATCCAAAGGCATCTTAGGAAGAGAACTCACCAAGGAAGACAATGAGAAAGTCATCGATGACTTTATCGATAAGATGAAGGACGATAAACAGAAATGATAGACAAAAGTCTTCTGAAAAGCTATGCGTTAGCTCTCTACTCTATCGCAAAAAGAGAAAATCAGATTGAGAAGTACGCATCTGATCTGTCTTTCCTGTGCGAACTGTTCAGGAAGGATGAGAAGCTAGCGAAATTCCTCTCCTCTCCTATGATAGAGAAGAAAGAGAAAGACAGACTCCTAGAAGAGAACATCAAAGACAATGTCTCTCTTCCGGTCTTTGCCTTCTTAAATGTCCTTATCAAGAGGAAAGCCATCAAGTATCTGCCCGATATTCAGAAAGAGTATCAGCATCACTACAACAGAGAACATGGCATACTCGAGGGAAGGATCTACACTCCTTTTGAACTCAGCGATAAGACATTAGAGAAGGTGAGTGAAGTCTTCTCCGAGAAATATCAGAAGAAAGTACTGTTCCATGTCATACTCGATGAGAGAGTCATCGCCGGCATGAGAATCTATGTGGATGACACCCTATATGACTATTCCATCGATACGAAGCTCAATCAGGTAAGAGACTCTCTCCTGATTGAGAAAGACAGATAAGAAAGGAGACGCTATGGCAGATATTGATTCCATCAGCAATCTCATTCAGAAAGAGATTGACAATTACGAAAACAAGATCGAGACCAGCAATGTCGGAACCGTCGTCAGTGTCGGAGACGGCATCGCAACGATATATGGCTTAGATAAGGCAATGTACGGAGAACTGTTATCGTTCCCGAACAATGTCTACGGCATGGTCATGAACTTGAACGAGGATTCTGTCGGATGTGTCCTTTTAGGAAAAGACACCTCCATCTATGAAGGTGACCCCGTCAAGCTCACAGGCCGAGTCGTCTCTGTCCCTGTCGGTGACGCCCTTTTAGGAAGAGTCGTCTCCTCTTTAGGACAGCCAATCGACGGAAACGGAGAGATTATTACAACAGAAGAGGCTCCGATTGAGTCTCCTGCTCCCTCTATCATGTCCAGACAGAGCGTCTGTGAACCGTTAGAGACTGGAATCAAAGCCTTAGACTCCATGATTCCAATCGGCAAAGGACAGCGTGAACTCATCATCGGAGACAGACAGACTGGAAAGACGGCTATTGCCATCGATACCATCATCAACCAGAAAGGCAAGGACGTCATCTGCGTCTACTGCGCCATCGGTCAGAAGAACTCCACAATCGCACAGATCGTCAGCAAACTCAAAGACCATGGAGCCATGGATTATACCGTCATCGTCAACGCCTCCGCTAGTGAAGCAGCGCCGATGCTCTATATCGCTCCTTATAGCGCTACGACCATGGCCGAATACTGGGCAAAGAGAGGAAAGGATGTCCTCATCGTCTATGATGATCTCTCTAAGCATGCCGTCAGTTACCGTGCCTTATCCTTGCTTTTGAAGAGATCTCCGGGAAGAGAAGCCTATCCTGGCGATATCTTCTATCTCCATTCCAGACTTCTGGAAAGAGCGTGCCGTCTCAACGACAAATTAGGCGGTGGCTCCATTACGGCTCTTCCTATCGTTGAAACACAGGCAGGAGATATCTCTGCCTATATTCCGACCAATGTCATCTCCATCACTGATGGTCAGATCTTCTTGACGACAGACTTGTTCAACTCCGGTCAGAGACCGGCTGTCGATAGCGGATTATCCGTCTCCCGTGTCGGATCCTCCGCTCAGATCAAGGCGATGAAGAAGGTTTCCTCCTCTTTGAAGATTGAACTTGCCAACTATAATGAGATGCTTGACTTCTCCCGTTTCGGCTCTGATCTCGATCAGACGACGAAGAATATTCTCGCTCATGGCGCTGTCTTGATGGAAGTGCTCAAGCAGAAACAGTATTCCACTCTCAGCATGGGTGATGAGATCATCGATATCTATGTTGCTCAGTCCAAGAAACTCGATGATGTTCCGATTGAGAAGATTCAGGATGTCTTAGTCAAGATCAGAGACTCTCTTCACGCCTCTCATCCGGAAGTCTTTGAGGAAATCAAGAACACGAAGCTGCTCTCCGATGAGAAGAAGGCAGTCATCGATTCGGTTACGGATAGCATCAAACAAGGATTGTAAGTGAACGATGCCGGAATCTTTGATCAATACAAAGCGAAGAATCAACACCATCAAATCCACGGAAAAGATCACCAAAGCGATGAAGCTGGTCGCTTCCGTGAAGTATCAGAGATGGCGAAAATACTATGAGGACAATAAGGCGTATCGGGATGGGTTGAAAGAACTCCTTGATACTGTCTTATCTCATACGGATTTCGAGTCTTTGGAAAAGTCTCCGTATTTCAAAAGCCAGACCGGAACGAAGACACTCTATATCGTCTTCACTTCTACTCTTGGCTTGTGCGGTGCCTATAACTACTCCCTTTACAAAACCTTGGATCCTCTTCTGAAAAAGGGAGATGAATTACTCTTCATCGGACAGAAAGGACTTGTCCACTACAAGAACAAGGGATATGTCTTAACCGATGACTTTGTCTCTTTGATGGATAATTTCTCCTACTCCAAGGTCAGAAGGCTTCGCCATGTTCTGTTCCAGAAATACAGGACAGGCGAATATTCCTCTATCTATTTAGTCTATACCCATTATAAAAACTCTATGACATTCTTGCCGACCGTCGAAAAGATTGCTCCGTTTGATGCTTCTAAGGCAAAGACGGAGGAAGAGTCAACAGCTGGCTTTGAACCGATCTATGAAGCGGATAAGAAGACTGTGTTAGAGAATCTCATTCCACACTATCTCGACTCTCTCTTATACAGCCGATTCATCGAATCGGAGCTCAGCGAATTGGCAAGCCGCAGAAATGCGATGGAAGCCGCCACCGACTCGGCGGATAAAATCGTCTCTCAGCTCACCATTCAGTACAATAAGTCCAGGCAGAATGCGATCACGCAGGAAATTACGGAAGTCGTCGCCGGTGCAAGCGCCGGAAAGAAAGAATAGGAGGTGCTTCTATGAATACGAAAGATGGAATCCTTGTACAGGCCATTGGGCCTGTTATCGATGTCAGATTTGATGAAAACAATATTCCTCCTCTTTTGGTAGCATTGAAAGTCACAACCAGTCAGGGAAAGACACTGACTCTGGAAGTCGTTCAGCATATCGGAGATGATACTGTCCGCTGCATCGCTATGGGTGCAACCGAAGGAATCCAGAGAGGACTTACGGTAACCAATACCGGAGAATCCATCCAGGTTCCTGTCGGCAAGGAAGTCTTAGGCCGTATGTTCAACGTTCTCGGTGAACCGATTGATGACGCTGGTGAATTCAAGGCTAGTCTCACTCACTCCATCTACAACAATCCTCCTCGCTTCCAGGATCAGTCCACTCATGCAGAAATCTTTGAGACCGGCATTAAGGTCATCGATTTGCTCTGCCCTTACATCAAAGGCGGAAAAGTCGGTCTCTTCGGTGGCGCCGGTGTCGGAAAGACCGTCTTGATTCAGGAACTGATGAACAATATCGCCATGCAGAAGCACGGCATCTCCGTCTTCGCTGGTGTCGGAGAGCGTTCCCGTGAAGGCAATGACCTCTATTACGAGATGAAAGAGTCCGGTGTCTTGCCGAATACCGCATTAGTCTTTGGACAGATGAACGAAACACCTGGTGTCCGTATGAGAGTTGCTCTCTCTGGACTTACCATGGCGGAATATTTCCGTGATGTCGCCCATCAGGACGTCCTTCTCTTCATCGATAACATCTACCGTTTCACCCAGGCAGGAAGTGAAGTCTCCGCCCTTTTAGGACGTATGCCTTCCGCTGTCGGCTATCAGCCGACTTTGGCTACCGAAATGGGTCAGCTTCAGGAGAGAATCGCATCCACCAAGGATGGGTCCATCACTTCCATTCAGGCTGTCTATGTTCCTGCTGATGACCTTACCGATCCTGCCCCTGCTACGACCTTCTCTCACCTCGATGCCAAGACCGTTCTCGATAGAGGCATCGCCGCGTTAGGCCTTTATCCGGCGGTCGATCCTCTTGCCTCTTCTTCTAACTTCCTTGATCCGAATGTTGTCGGACAGAGGCATTATGCGATTGCAAGACAGGTTCAGACCATCCTTCAGAGATATAAGGATTTGCAGGATATCATTGCCATCTTAGGTATCGATGAGCTTTCCGAAGAGGACAAGGTCATCGTCAACCGTGCAAGAAGAATCCGTAACTTCCTCTCTCAGCCTTTCTCTGTCGCAGAAAGATTCAGCGGCATCAAGGGCAAATTCGTCAAAATCGAAGATACCCTTACCTCCTTTGAAAGGATTCTTGCCGGAGAAGGAGACAGTCTTCCGGAAGCCGCTTTCACCTATGCTGGCACCTTTGATGATGTCTTAGAAAAGGCAAAGAGCATGAATACGGCTCAGTAAAGAGATATGGATTCTACATTCACTTTGGAAATCATCACACCAGAGCATCTCTATCTCACCCAACAGGCGGATGAGATTGCTTTGATGAGCAATTCCGGTCAGCTGGCAATCCAGGCTCATCATCTTGACCTTGTCGCAGATATTGTCATCTGCCCTCTTGTCATCACGGTTCACTCGCACCGTTACCGCTATGCTATCTCAGGCGGAACGCTTCAGTTCCTTCATAATGAGAATAAGGCCCGCCTTTTTGTCTACGCCATCGAATCGGTGGATGACATCGATATGGACCGTGCCATGAAGGCAAAGACCAATGCGGAAGAGTTGCTCTCTACCGCACAGTCGAGAGTCGATACCGCAAGAGCAGAAGTCAAACTCAAACGCGCTTTGAACCGAATCAGTGTCAAAAACACACATAATGATTAGTTTTTCGTCTGTGATAAGATATAATGATTCCGTTTTGGAGGTGGACTATGAGTTTTGATAATATTTCCTGGGATGAATATTTTATGTCGATTGCAGTTCTCTCTTCGATGAGAAGCAAAGACAACAACACCAAAGTGGGAGCCTGCATTGTCTCTGACGAGCATAAGGTCCTCTCTTTAGGATATAACGGCATGCCGATCGGTGTGGATGACAACGTCATCCCCTGGAAAGGAAGCAAGGATAATGTTCCCTATCTGGAGACGAAATATCCTTATGTCTGCCACGCAGAGCTCAATGCCATCCTCAATTCCAATCACAACCTGAAAGGAAGCACAGTCTATGTGACCCTTTTCCCGTGCAATGAGTGCACAAAAGCAATCATTCAGTCCGGAATCAAGAAGATCGTCTACTTATCTGACAAATATCACAATACCGATGCGGAAATTGCAGCAAGAAAGATGCTCGACATGGCTGGTGTTGAATACGTTCACTATGAAGGACGCGTTCCGGAGATCAATTTCGAGAAATGAGTGAGGAAGGATTGAAAAGAAAATTCCCCGTTAAGAAGTGCCTGATTGCAACCCTTGTCATTCTCCTCTGTGCCTTTATTGTCCTGACTCTGCTATACAGCATTGTCCAGGCAGAAAAGCAAAATGACAAATACTGGATTGTTCTTTTGGTTTGGGGAATCGGTCTCTTTGCGTTGATTGCCTTTTATTGGTGTTATCAGATCATAAAATATTGCAAGAACAGAAAAGATGAGAAGTAAGAAAAAAGAAATGCAGCTCTTGGAAAGAGATTCCAAGATACCATCGGACAGTGCGATTTACCTAGATCATGTATCCTTCGGATACCAGGATGACAGGCTCAACTTCAAAGATGTCAGCTTAGATATCAAGAAGGGAGAGTCAGTCAGCATCATCGGACATAACGGCTCCGGAAAATCCACTCTGGCAAAGATCATCGACGGAATCCTAGTTCAGAATTCTGGCGAGATCTATATTTTCGGTGTCAGGATGACCGATGACAACGCACTCCTTTTAAGGAAGGACATCGCACTTGTCTTTCAGAATCCGGATTCTCAGTTCATCGGTGCAACAGTACAGGATGACATCGCCTTCGGATTAGAGAATAAATTTGTCAATCCTAATGATATGCCACAAATCATTTTAGATTGTGCAAAGAAAGTTGGAATGGAATCCTACTTGTATAGTGAGCCGAGCAATCTCTCTGGCGGACAGAAGCAGAGAGTTGCTATCGCTGGCGCTATCGCCCGTGAATGCTCGATATTGATTCTGGATGAGGCTGGCGCAATGCTCGATCCAAAAGGAAAAAGAGAAATCCGAAACATCATCAAGGAGACAAGGAAGAACAATCCGTCTCTGACCGTTTTGAATATCACCCATGAACTGGAAGAAGCATATGATTCAGACCGCGTCATCGTCATGAATGACGGAGAGATTGTTCTTGATGATATTCCAGAAACTGTCTTCTCTCATGATGATGAATTAAAAGCGATGAATCTCGATATCCCCTTCGCCCATAAGCTGGTGAAGGAACTGAGAAAAGATGGTCTCGATATCAAAGATGTCAAAAATGATGAGGAGCTGATATCCCTGTTATGTCATTGAATCTAAAGAATGTCACCTACATCTATTCCTATAAGACACCACAGGAAAAGAAAGCGCTCGATGATATCTCCCTTGTTTTCGAAGATCATTGCTTCACTGCTTTGATCGGTAAGACAGGAAGCGGAAAATCGACTTTGATTCAGCATCTCAATGCGCTTCTTCTTCCTTCCTCTGGCGTTGTAGAACTCGATGACAAGATCATCGATATGTCTTTGGTGTACCGCAAAAACGGAAAAATCAACCAAAGAGCGATGAAGAGAAAACATAAGAAGAAAATCAAAGATGTCAAAGAGATCAGAAGAAAAGTAGGACTCGTCTTCCAGTTCCCTGAATATCAGCTCTTTGAAGAGACGGTCATCAAAGATGTCTCGTATGGCCCGAAGAACTTCGGAATGAAGGAAGAGGAAGCCAAAGAGATGGCGATGGAATCCCTCTCGTTGGTTGGACTGGATGAATCCTTCTATGAGAGATCTCCTTTTGAACTCTCCGGCGGAGAGAAAAGAAGAGTCGCCATCGCTGGAATTCTGGCGATGAAGCCGGATGTCCTCGTTCTTGATGAGCCGACCGTCGGACTCGACGCCAAGAGCGAAGAGAACCTGATGAACTTGTTAGTTTCCCTCTATGAGAAAGGGACTTCTATCATCTTAGCGACGCATAACATGGATGTTGTCCTTCAGTATGCGAAGAAGGCAGTGGTATTAGAGCAGGGAAAAGTGGTAAGAGAGACTACCCCGCTAGAACTTTTCCACGACCGGGAATTCTTAAAAACATCTTCCATTGAACCTCCAAAAGTATTTTCCTTCGCCTTATCTTTGATAAACAGGGGAATGGATATCGATATCACAAAGGTAAAGGATGTCTCATCCTTAGCTTTGGAGATAGCGAGAGTCAGAAAAGGAACGATAGTATGACAACGCTTGGAAAGTATACAGGGTATCAGACTCCTTTCCATCGATTGGATGCGAGAATCAAGCTGATCGGCTTGATCTTGTTTATGGTGTCTGTCTTCCTTTCTTATGGTACACCCTATATGGACTTAGTCATATTCGGTGGACTTTTTGTGATTCTTTTTGTGATATCGCTCTTTGCAAAGGCAAGCTTTCTTACTCTCTTCAAATCCTTGCGTGCTTTATGGGTGATGATTGTCTTCCTTCTTATCATCAATATCTTCTTATCCAATGATACGGAATCCATGATTCTCTTTACGATTCTGATTGGAAAAGGAGTCGATATCCGTTTACAGGCAGTCGTCAATGTCAGCTATATCTTTATCCGTCTTGTCCTTGTGCTGATGATGACGAATATTCTGACCGCTACGACAAAGCCGATGGATCTGACCAATGCCTTGGAATGGCTTTTCTTCCCTCTTTCCCTTATCAAGATTCCGATTCATAAGTTTGCTATGGCAATCTCTTTGGCTTTGCGCTTTGTTCCCACCTTGCAGGAAGAGACTTCCCGCATCATGAACGCACAGGCTAGCCGCGGTGTCGATTTCCGACACGGAAAGATCAAGGAGAAAGTGAAATCTTTGATCTCCCTGATCATTCCTTTGTTCATGTCCGCCTTTTTGACAAGCGGGGAATTAGCCGATGCCATGGAGGCAAGAGGATATGATCCCGACGCCAAGAGAACCAAGTTCAAGACGAATCATTGGGGAGTCAGAGATACTTTTGGTGTCATCTTTCTGATGTTTTTCCTCTCTGGCATGGTTGTCCTTGCCTATTATAAGTTTGATCTGTTTAGCTATCTCGGAGTGGAGTTACCGAAACTGAAATGAGAATCCTGATCCGCATCGCCTTTCTGGGGAACGCATTCTACGGAACCCAGAGACAGAAGAATGACCGTACGATTCAAGGAGAGTTTGAAAAGAGACTTTCCCAGGTTTACGATGAACCAATCAAGGTAACGATCTCTTCCCGTCTGGATAGAAATGTCAATGCATTAGACTTTGCTTTGACGTTCGATACGGAGAAAAAGACAGTGACTCTTAGCCACTTGAAATATTATCTTCAGAGATCTTTCACCGATGAAGTCTATATCAAGGATGTAAGGGAAGTGCCTATCACCTTCTCTCCTCGATATGACTGCAAGGATAAGACATACTGCTATCTGATACAGAACACAGAGAGGAAGAATCCGCTTCTATCCTCTATCTCTTATACTCCGATCCATCCTCTCGACATTGTCAAAGTGAACGAGGTGCTCTCCTTATTCGTCGGAGAACATGACTTTTCCCAGTTTGCAACACCGGAAGGAGAAGAGAACACACATCTCATCCTTGATGAGGCGACGGCGATTAAAAAGGACGGAATGCTGCAAATCCGATTCCGAAGCAAAGCCTTTTTGCGCTATCAGGTAAGATTCATGGTGGGAGCTATTCTATCGTACTGTGACAATAAACTCACTTTGGATGACATCCGAGTTCTCTTGACGGGAAAAGACCTGAAGAGACAGAAACTGAAAGCAGAGGCAAAAGGCCTCTACTTGGAACATATCTTTTATCCACAATTGGATTTAGAAGAGAATAAGGATGAGAAATCTGGTATTTTATTCACATTATAGGTGAAAAAAGGTTATAATTTAGTGCTATGAACACAAACGAAGCTACGGAGAAGAAGAACTTCAGACAGATCTTCAGAAAATATTTCAATAAGAAGGAGGCACTCTTGCTTCCGAATATTCTTTGCTATTTCCGTATTTTGCTTGTCATTGCTTTCTTCGTCGTTTATTTGGTCGACTTCACGGTTGCGGATAATCCTAATGCCAACGTATACTTTGCAACAGCCATCATGGTGGTAGCGAGCTATACCGACTTTGTCGACGGCTATATCGCAAGAACGTTCGACATGAAATCGAACCTTGGAAAAGTACTCGATCCTATCGCTGACAAGTTATTGCAGCTGGCTATTGCCCTTGCCCTTGTCATTCGATTCTACATGTTCTATTCTCTCGACTTGATGTTCCTCATCTTTGTTCTGAAGGAAGGAACTCTGATGCTTCAGGATGTGAGATTAGCAAAGAAGAAGAGATCCATCGATGGTGCCAAATGGTACGGAAAAGTATCCTCTTTTCTCTTCTATGTCATCTGTGGTGTCATTCTCTTCTTTGGACCTACAATCCTTCGTACCTATCCTTTGGATACCGAAAGCGGATTCTACTACGCACATGTCATTATCGACTCTCTCTGCTCTTTAGTCCTCTTCTTCTTATTGTTGGCATGGCTATTCTATACAATATATGTTGAGAAGCTGCTCCGCAGCAAACAGGAAACTGTCACAAATACGACAAAGGAGGAAGAGAAAAATGATTAAGATCTATTTGTCCCCCAGCTGCTTAAGCTGCCGAAAAGTAAAAGCCTGGTTCCTCCAGCAGGAAATTCCCTTTAAGGAAATCAATATCATGAAAACTCCTCTTACCGAAGCGGAGCTCAAAGAGATGCTGATGAAGTCTTTGGATGGTGCAGATGAGATCATCTCCACCAGAAGCAAGGTCTTCAAGGAACAGAATCTGGATGTCGATACGATGTCTGTTTCAGAACTAGTCCGCTTCATCCAAAAGAATCCGACCGTACTGAAAAGACCAATCATCGTGGATGAGAAGTTCATCCAGGTCGGATATAACGCAGATGAGATTGAAATCTTTGAGAAGAACAAAAAGCAGATCACTGCTGCCAAGGATGTCGCATCTCATGTCTGCACAAAAGAGAACTGCCCCAACTACGATTCCTGTCTCCATCATTTCAACGATCATATTTCTACAAAATCAATTGTGAAATAAATAGCAAAAATCACCTCCTAGTCCATCGACTAAGAGGTGATTTTGTGACTAAAAAATTCATTAGAACTTCACTGTAAAGACGATTTGATTCTCCTGTGAAGAGAAATTGTCTTCTGCCTTCACGATAGCCTAGACTCTTCCATCTACCTGGTCTTCAGGAACAGAATCTAAGATATCCGAGACTTTAAGCCCCCGGTACTCGGAAGCCCAAAGTTCATCGACGTCTTTGACTTTCAGGCAAATGTCATCATGGTAGTCTTGGCAGAAGAATATACCAGTGATTTCGTGGTTTCTTTTATCCCAGATCGGACACATATAGTACCCAATCCCCTTATGTTCGAATTGAAGCTCAAGTCCTATCTCAATCCATTCTTTTACTTTTTCTTTTGTCATTTTTTGATTTCCTTTCCGTCATCTCGAATTAATACGCCATTTTTATTCTTGTTCCAATTATGTTGGTGGGGAACATGTGGGTGTGAACCAGGTGTTCGGTGGGCTGTATAGTTGATATCCAGATAGATATCGCCATTTTCGTCGTAATAGCGTTCTTGAAGCAAGTTTCCGTCTTTGGTTACTTTCGTTACTGAATCAGGGTCGCTTTTCATTGGAACACTTTTGTGTCCAGAAACATCGAAAAAATTGATTGTATCAACTGCTCTGACATCAGATGATCCAGCACTGTTATAGGTGGGATAGAAGTAAGGTGTATCTCCTTTCATCTTCTGTTCCTCCGCATCATGTAGGAATCGTATTGATGTATTGGGATGTGATTCTCGACGACAGACTTGAAAAGCCATTCCGTAGTGGGACCATAAACAATGATACCTGATGGATGAAGTACTTCAACGATTTTTTCGATTTCCGCAGTGTCAGAATCCAGATAATGTGCTAAAATGTTCATGGCGCAATCCTTTCGTGTTTGATTTAAGCATTAACATTATAAAGGGTCGCGCTTTTTCTGTGACTGAATTCCGGAATTCAGGTACAAAAGCCATTACACATAAATTAGTCTACTCTCCAAGCCATACCAGGAAAACTATAAAATCAAATATTCCAATGAAAAATCTGATTATGTAGTAGTTGCAGATCCATCTGGTTATCTTCGCGTTATAGACACCAGAACAAACACTTTTGTTGATGTCGTTTCTGGTGAAACTTTGGATGAGTCTGATAAAAACTACAACAAAAGAACACACTTCAGAATTAAGAGGAGAATAGAAAGAAAATGACAAAGAAAAATCAATATAGGCCTAAATGCATAGGATTTATCATCGTTCCGAACACTTTGAAGAATAGACCATATGGTTGGAACCATAATGATCCGACTATAAATTGCGTTGTTCTTACTGATCGTGAATATTCGCTTTTATTAGGTAGGACGATGGTTTTTGAAGATATCAATGAAGCGACTGATCTTCTCATTGGCGCGTGTGAAGAAGAGGAAATTCCATATGAGAAGTTAGATGCTGCCATTCATATTGTTGAGAAGAAACTGAAAAAGTTCAAGACACCTGAGTTGATTGTTGCTACAAGGAAACTCTTAGACGCTCTCTATCTTGCTAAGGAGAAGAAGACTCTTGTTGCTTTGTATCTATGAAAAAGGATTATCAGATACAACATAGTTTTCTTTTTGAAGAGGTGAGACTTGTAGAAGGTGGATACAAGAAAAAGATAAAAAAGTATGATGGTGAAGGATATTCTCTTGTCATCCGGTTCTCGAAAATAATGAAACTGAACAAGCGAGAAGAAATGAAGAAAATCATTGGCTCTGTTCCTTTGTCGTTGTTTCCACCTCTTCTCTTGCTGGACGTTTGGCCGAAAGAAGGAAAAGGATACATTATCGATTATGCAAGACTTTTGCTTCAATGTGTTCTGAATCTGTTTTGGAAAAGTGGTATTTATCCTCTTGTTGCTTTAGATGATGAAAGAAAACAATGGTGAAAAGAAAACAGCTAACGCAGATTCTGCGTTAGCTGTCTTTGTTTACTTTCCTAAAGCGGCGTTGATGGCTCTGGATTCCTTGGAGACCGTATTGACCTTGTATTCGATGCGGTACTGTTGGCAGAGATCTTTCAATGCGTTCTGAGAATTCGTGACGGAATCGGAATCGCATTCCAACTCATAGTCGACCGTATTGCTATAGGTGTTCTTGGAGATGTTGATGTCGAGACCTTCATAGGTACCTTCTTTTCTTTCTGTTGTAAGCTGTGCTAAGACCATCAGCTTGTTGACATCGATGTGAAGGATATCCAAGAAGTCAGAGATATCTCCTCTCGGGAAAAGATTGTTGTTGATAAGGCTATTTGCCTCATCATCATTGAGTTCCTGATTTTTCGTCAATAGACCCTCGGCAAGAGGTGCCTTCAGGGTAAGCTTATTCTTTCCCTCTCTTTGTCTTAGACGGATAGCCATTCCGTATTTCTTCAGAATTCTGTCTTCACTGTCCAGGTAATAGTTCTTCTGAATCTTGACTTGGTCATTGAAAGCCATGTTCTCCAAAAGCTTCAGATAATCTCTCTTGTTCAGCAATACTTTTGCTTCTATTTCGATACTGTTCGTTGCCATATCAATCACTCCCTCTTTATTTTACCGCTACTATGATACAATAACATGGTAGAAATAGAAAGAGAACAGAAAATGAAAAGTTCAACCTTTGCCATTGAGTCGAAGAAAAGAGAAAACAATGACCTCCTGGTAAACCGACTGAAAGAGAGCCTTGTTGAACATGGCTTTACCTATCAGAGCGAGAATCCGGATATCATCTTTGTCTTTGGGGGAGACGGATCTCTGATGAGAGCCGTTCACCTATATGGGAAAAGAGGGCGTTTCATCCTGATCAATACTGGACACCTTGGCTTTTATTCTGACTACAGCTTTGAAGAACTGGATGAATTTCTTTCTGACTTCTATACAAAGGAACCAACGGAAGAAAAAGTGCCTTTCTATCAGATCAACGTCGATGGAAGAGATCATGAATTCATCAATGATGTCGCGATTCAGTCCGGAGAGACCTGCTTTATCGACATCCTCGTCGATGATGAGCTTCTCACGAGTGTGAGAGCCAATGGCATTGTCATCTCCTCACCGATTGGAACGACGGGATATCTGACCTCCTTATCTTCTCCTATTGTCATCGGAAAGCCGAAAATCTATCAATACGCAACCATTGCTCCCTGCTATAATCGGCTCTCCGTCAATCCCATCAACAAAGCAATCATCGACAATGACAAGAAACTGACAGTCATCATCAAGGAAGGATTCATCGAGACCTACTTGGATGGCATCTATCGAGAAGACTTAAAAGGAAAGACCTATACCTTCCAAGGAAGTGAGGAGCATTCAATCTCCTTGCTTCACTTCAGAAAGGTGTCCCAGGTCAAAAGGCTAAGAAAGAATATTTCCGGATTGGAGGACTGATTATGAAAACTTGGATGTATATCGTTATTGCTGCTATAGCAGCTGTTGTCGTTCTTGCTCTTGTTCTTGTGCTATGTAAAGTCAGAAAGAACAGGAAGATACAGGAATCCGAAAGAAAAGCGGATCAGAAGATGGAGGAGTCGGCAAGCCATCTCTCTCTTCTCTTCGGAGGAAAAGAGAACATCAAGGAAATCTCTTCGAGAGGCTCGCGAGTGTCTTTGCAGGTCATCGACATGGATAAGATCGATAAGGATGCCATCACGAAGGAACTGGACTCTGTGATGTTCATGGGAAATAAAATAGTCTTCGTCATCGGAAGCAAGAGTGAAGAATTCGAAAAACTTCTGAACGAAAACATCGATAAACAATCTCATTAATCAAAAAAGGTTTGCATACTCTGCAGACCTTTTTTGAAATTCTGATCATTTCTAATGTATCGTGTATTTCTTCCTTCACCGACCTTTCTGATTTTATTCTCTTTCATCATTTTCGATAGAACGGTTTCTATCGTTGATATGGAGACATCGGGAAGAATGTCAGAAATCTCTTTCTTTGAGATGGGAAGAAGACTGTTCAGTATCGTTGCTTCTATTCGTGTAGTCTTATTGATCATTTTGCTGTTTGCGGTTGCGAATCTCTTATCGAGTTCCTTATAGCAGGAAAACAGAGTAATGAGGAAGTTCTCGACAAAATAGAAATAGTCGTTCTTGTTTTCGTTCCAGTCAACGGATGATTTCCTCAACGCCTCATAATAGTATGCTTTGTTTTTATTGATCTGTTCCTCAAAGGAAATGTATTTCCCAGCATCAAATTCATCCTGATACAAAAGAAGCAAAGTAAGAAGACGGGACATTCTTCCATTACCATCCGAAAAAGGATGAATGCACAGGAAATCTAAAATGAAGCAAGGAATCAAAAGAAGAGAATTGATGTTTGGATTGTTTCTTGCGTCGATATAGGCAAGAATTGCTTGTTCCATAGAGGCTCTGGTCTCTTTTGTGCTGATTGGCGTGAAACGCACACTTCTTGTTCCGTCTGGCCTGACTTCCATGATCACGTTATCGTGCTCTTTGTATTTGCCTGCTACATTCGGTATTGCTGTATGAAGAAGAACCTCATGAAGGGACAGGATATTCTTCTCTGTAATGCTCAACATCGGATAGTTGTTGTGAATTAGATTCAATGCATCCCTATATCCAGCAATCTCCTCTTCATCCTGATTGAGAGGAGCGCTGCTCTTGTTTACAATCTGTTGAATTCTTTCATCCGTTGTCAGAATGTATACGTCAATTCTGAGCACTAGGATAAGGGCTTCCACATTTTAGGCCGGCAAGTATACTCGTGACCGGGAGGTGCCCATATG
>CAVJZP010000033.1:0-18543 GCA_963654365.1 Oscillospiraceae bacterium | reverse complement strand
CTATTTTTTTTTTCTTTTAAATTGGATCCTTGTCGACCTTATCTATATCCCGGTCACCTTGAAGATACAGAAGAAGGCATTCCAGGAAATCGATAGCAAGAATGCCAGTACAAATCAACAGCAGCCGAAAAACGCATAGATATTGTAAATTTTCAGAAAGTGATGGTTCCCTACTCCCATTTTCCGATTTTTTAGAGTATACTATAATCTCCAACCGAGGGGGTTAATTATGCAAATCTTAGTTACGGGTGGCGCAGGGTTCATCGGAACTCATACTGTCGTTGAATTGCTGAATCAGGGTTATGATGTCGTTGTCTTAGACAACCTCTGTAACGCCAATGAGGAAGCGCTGAAAAGAGTCGAGAAAATCACAGGAAAGACTGTGAAATTCTACAAGGTCGACATGAGAGACAAAGAGGCAGACCGTCAGATTCTCAAAGAGAACAAGATTGACGCTGTCATTCACTTTGCCGGTCTTAAGGCTGTCGGCGAAAGCGTTCAGAAACCATTGGAATATTATGACAACAATATCGGTGGCACTGTCACCTTATTGGAAGTCTTGAAGGAGTTCGGTGTCAAAAACTTCATCTTCTCCTCTTCCGCAACAGTCTATGGAAAGCCAGAACGTCTTCCGTTAGACGAGAACTGCCGTCTTTCCGTCACCAATCCTTATGGCGCAACCAAGCTCATGCTTGAACATGTCTTAGAAGACCTTTATGTCGCAGATAACGAGTGGAACATCATGCTCTTACGTTACTTCAATCCTGTCGGCGCTCATCCGAGCGGACTGATCGGTGAAGACCCGAAGGGCATCCCGAATAACCTCATGCCTTATGTCGCACAGGTCGCAACCGGTAAGCTTCCAGAGATCAAGGTCTATGGAAATGACTACAACACTCCTGATGGAACGGGTGTCAGAGATTACATCCACGTCGTCGATCTCGCTTTAGGACATATCGCTGCCTTGAAGTACTGCACAAAGCCAGGTGTCCATATCTATAACCTTGGAACCGGAAAAGGATATTCCGTCCTCGATATGATCCACGCCTTTGAAAAGGCATGCGGAAAGACTCTCCCCTATCAGATCGTCGGAAGAAGAGCAGGCGATGTCGATAGCTGCTATGCCTGCGCTGATCTTGCCAAGAAGGAACTTCATTGGGAAGCCAAATACGATTTAGAGGATATGTGCCGTGACCAGTGGAACTGGCAGAGCCATAATCCCAACGGATACGAAAAGTAAAGAATTCAGAGCCACTGAAAAGTGGCTCTTTTTCGTGAAACGGACAGAACCTTTTCTCTAAATGTGGCTATCTTTGTCAATCCGTTTTATAATATTGTCACTACGGAGAAACGATTATGAAAACTACACTCGTCGTAATGGCTGCTGGAATGGGCAGTCGCTTTGGCGGACTGAAGCAAGCCGCCCCTATCACCGAAACCGGACGTGGCATTCTGGACTTTTCCATATACGATGCCAAACGCGCCGGATTTGATAGCGTCGTCTTCATCATCCGCAAGGAGATTGAAGCCGATTTCATCGAACTTGTCGGAAAGAGAATTGAAAAGACAATGCCAGTCAGCTATGTCTTACAGGATATGTCGATCCTTCCGGAAGGAAGAAAGAAGCCATTCGGAACCGCTCAGGCCATCTTAAACTGCAAGGATTTCGTCAAGACTCCTTTTGCCATCATCAACTCGGATGACTATTACGGAAGACATGCTTTTGATGCCATCCACGAGCATCTCATCCATGCCAAGGAAGGAGAATACGCAATGGTTGCCTATTCCTTGGATAAGACATTATCCAAGAACGGAGAAGTCAACCGCGGTGTCTGCAAGATGGAAGATGGTCTTCTGAAAGAGGTCGTTGAGACTTTGAATATCGATTCTGATGGTGTCTATGTCAAAGACGGAGAAAGACACGCTCTTCCTTTGGATACACCGGTTTCGATGAATCTCTGGGGACTGACTCCGGATATCTTTCCTGCCATTGAGGAAGACTTCAGCCGCTTCCTCTCTACCTGTGACAAGATGAAGGATGAGCTCATCATCGCTGATGTCATCTTCGATCAGCTGAAAAAGGATAAAGCGACCTGCAAGGTCTATCATAACTTAGATAGATGGTGTGGCATCACCTATAAAGAAGATCTGGATGAAGTAAAAGAGATCCTCAACGGTTACGTCAAGGACGGATACTATCCTGGATTCTAAGCGTATGACCTGCCTCAGCAGAAATGCTGAGGTTTTTTCATCAATATAAAAGGAGTCTCTTTGCTATCAATAAATTCAGTGAAAACTCACGCAAAGGATTAACAACTCTCAAAATCAAAAAGCAAATGGATAATATACGGATTTCACATTCCGGCTCTGCTTGCTTCATTGTTTTTCAAAGACCAAAAAAGCCCTTTTTCAAGGGCTCTTTTTGCAAACATGGTCGGAACAATGAGATTTGAACTCATGACCCCTTCCACCCCAAGGAAGTGCGCTACCAAGCTGCGCTATGTCCCGAACACCTACGGTTTTATCCATAAGCCGTATAATTATAGTCTTTCAGCCTGGTTATTTCAAGTATGATTTACCCCTTTTTCGCGCAATCAGTCATCATTTGTGATCCGTTCAATCATCTTATCCGCTTCCTCTTTTGTTATCTTCTTCTGATCGAGAAGCGTGGTCACCATTTTCAGCATTTCACTCTTATTGTCTTTGGCCTGTTTCTCTTCTTTGACTTCCTCTTTCTCTTCTTCTACCTGGAAAAGAGGAACGTTCTCTTTCTTTTCCTTTGTCTCTTTCTCAACCTGCTTCTTCAGTTCACGGTACGGATTTCCGACGAAGAGGATTTCAGTCACACCATAAGAGAGGGCGACAACGAGATTCAGGATTAAATCAATATAGTTGAAAGCGGAGAAAAAGGAAGGATCCTTGCCTGCAGTGAACAACACCATGATGAAAGCGACAATCTCGGATGCCGTTTCAAATACGACAAGTCCAAAGAGCAGCTTATGAACAGTATGATAATTGAATAATCGGTCAAAGAAGAAGGATACCACATCCAATAGGATGATGAAGACTAATAGGAGAACGACAAATATCGTAAAGATTCCGCCGAATGTATACGGATAGTTCTCACTGGAAAAAGGAGTCTCTCCGACGATCTTGAAAAGGTCAGAAAAGAGCATATACTGTGATTTCCCCAATGCCATAAAGAGGAACATCAAGGCTAGAAGCAACAATAGAATCGATGGAATTCTTTGTTTTCGGCTTATCTGTGAAAGCATAATCAATCTCCTTGTTTTTTCATTGCAGAGGTGGGATAGAGAAAGTATTCATCTCTTTTCTTCAGCACTTCGATGGCAGAACTCTCTGGAATGATCTGCATCAGCTCTTCCTTCTTGACTCCCTCTAAGGATTCCATCGTAGGATAGAGTTCCAGCATTCTTTTCTTTCTTTTCTCTCCGATTCCAGAGACATCATCATAGATTGTCTTAAAGACAGATTTTGATCTCTTTCCTCTGTGGTAAGTGATGGCAAAGCGATGAATCTCATCCTGCATTCTCATCAGAAGGAAGAAGAGAGGCGTGTTTCTCTCTAGCGGAATGATCTCACCAGTATCGGCATTGATGAGAGAATCGGTCTCATGCTTGTCATTCTTCATAAGGCCGGCCAAAGGAATATCGACACTGACTTCCTCTTTCACTTCTAAGCCAACCTGACACTGAGTAAATCCGCCATCGAGTATGACAAGATCAGGAAGTTTCTGATTCTCTTCCTTGAGCCGTCGGAACCGACGGGTCAAGACCTCTCGCATGCTGGCTAAATCATCCTGAGGATTAGGTTGGGTGATCTTATATTTCCGATACAGGGACGGAGCTTTTTCTCCGTTGATGTATTTTACCATAGCACCGACAGGATCATATCCTTGAATATGAGAGTTATCGTAAAGTTCAATATCCAAAGGAGTCTTCTTCAGTCCTAGTTTGTCTTTCAGCTCTTCCAATAGCTTCAGAACATCATCATCGAGTCTTGCTGTCTGGAAATGCTGGTCGAGCATCTGCTTGGAATTCTCCAAAGCCATCGATACCAGATCTTTTTTCTTTCCCCTTGTCGGAGAGAGGACATCAAAGTCCAAGGATTCCTTTAGGACTGGAACAATCTCTGCTGTCGGAAGGATGAGTTCCTTGGGGTGGTCTTTGTGTTTTTCATAGAACTGGAAGATAATGTTCTCCAGAAATTCATTGACGTCGTCATCCAGTTCCTCGACATAGCAGTTTTTTCCTAAGAGGACACCTTTTCGATAGAGAAGGAATACAACACAGATATATCCTTCACGGATAGAATAGGAGACGATATCTCTTGAGACATGGTCCGAGAAGATAATCTTCTGGGAAGAGGTGATTCCATTGACCGTATCGATCAGTTTCTTGTAATCGGCCGCTCTTTCAAATTCCAGATTGTCCGAATATTTCTTCATCTTTGCCTTCAAATCAGAAAGAATCGTGGAAGTGTCTCCATTGAGGAAGCGGGTGATGGAATTGACCATATCCTGATAGTTTTCCTCGGATACCTTGTTGATACAGGGAGCAAGACACTGTCCCATATGATAATAAAGACAGGGCTTATCGGGTATATTCTGACACTTCCTCAAAGGATAGATTTTATTGAGAAGGTCAATCATCTTATAGGCCTGAGAGGAATTGGGAAACGGGCCGAAATAATAGTAACCTTTTTCCTTGTCGGAACGGGTGATCTTCAAGTAGGGATCCTCGTTCTTCTTCAAGGCGATATAAGGATACATCTTATCATCCATCAGCATGATGTTATATTTCGGATAATATTTATGAATGAGTGATATTTCAAGAAGAAGCGCTTCCTTCTCAGAATTTGTCTCTATAATGTCAAAGTCGCGGATCTCCATGACCATGCGGGCAACTTTTCCAGTCTGCGGCCTTGTGAAATACTGCTTTACTCTTTTCAAGAGAGACTTTGCTTTTCCAACGTAAATGATGGTTCCATTGCCATCTTTCATCTGGTAGGAACCCGGCTTATCCGGAAGCAAGGATATCTTCTGTTTCAGAACAGGGTAATCTAGATAACTCATTTCAGATAGACAACGGTCGCTCCTAATCCGCCTTCTCCTTCTCCGCCTAAACGATACTCTTTGACAAATTCTTTATGGTTGGCAAGATATTTCCAGACAGCATTCTTCAAAGCAAAAGTTCCGGCACCATGAATGATTCTGACCGGTGTATAGTGATGGATGCGTGCGGAATCTAGGAAGGAGACGACTTTCCTCATCGCCTCGTCCACATGAAGGCCGATGATATTGACTTCCAGTCCCTGGGAAGGGCCAAGATTGAGTATGGCGCTATCGATAGCGGCATAAGTTTCCTTCTTCACTTTGACATCCTTGGCGGTAAGCTTTGCTCGTTTCAGTCCAGCGATCTTTCTACGGATCCTCAGTCCATCCATATCAAGAAGGACTTCCTTCTTCTTGATCTCCATGACAGTTCCTAGTCTTCCATCTTCATCCTCTACCTTTTCACCGATTTTCAGATCCGTCAGTTCTACAACCTTTCCAATGGCATTCAAAGAAGGTTCGTTCTCTACCTGGATCTTCTTCAATTCGCCTTTGGCCTGAGAAATCTGTGAATAAGAAAGGTCACTTTTTCCTTGTTTGGATTCCCATATCTTATTGATCTCAGCAATTCTCTGTTCCACTAGCCTTTCCACTTTGCTTTCGGCTTTCATCTTGATGGAATTCTTCTCTTCATTCAAAGCATCGATTGCTTTCTGTCTCTTTTCGAGAAGTTTATCGAGATCCTTCTTCTTGTTTTCGAGTTCTCTTTCCTTCTTTTGATTGATGGATACCTGTTCGGTCAGTTTCTCCATCAAAGCATCAGTATCCCTGTCGCTTCGTTCCTTTTCAAAAGCGACCGCATCGTCGATGATCTCTTTAGACAATCCCATCTGTCGAGCCAAAAGGATACCATAGGACTTTCCCGTCGTATTCAGAAGAAGACGGTATGTCGGCTTTAAAGTGTTATTGTTGAACTCCATAGCGCCAGTCAATGTCTTGTCGTCACCAGCCGCATAGATCTTCATGCCGTCAAAGTGGGAAGTAAGGAGGGTAAAGCATCCGACTCTTTCGAAATATTTCAGAATGGCAACGCCGATTGCCTCTCCATCTTTAGGAGAAGTTCCTTCTCCGACTTCATCGATGATAACCAAAGAATTATCCGTAGCCTTCTCTGTTATCTCCTTGATTCCCAAGAGATGGGAAGAGAAAGTAGAGAGGTTATCCATGACCGACTGATTGTCTCCCCCTAAGAAAAGGACATGATCGATAAAGGGAATCTTTGCTTCCTTGTGACAGGGCACCATCAATCCTAACTGATCCATGCAGACAGAGAGGGCAACGGCCTTGATCAAGATGGATTTACCGCCGGCATTCGGGCCTGTAATCAAAAGGGAAAGAGGTTCTTTTCCACCTAATTCCAACGTGTTGGAAATGACTTTCTCCGCTTTCAGTAACGGATGAAAAAAGCAATCCAATAAAAGGTCTCTGTCTGAGAGAACCGAGATTGTCCCATTGAAGGAGTATCCATATCGGACAGAGCCTAGATATCGATCAAAGCGTTCAATGATTTCATAATCCTTCTTCAGGTAGGATAACTGCTTAGCGCATTTCTGAGAAAGGTCAGTCAAAACCTTCATCACTTCACTCGCCTCTTCCTGTTTCAGGGAGTTGTATTTGTTTCTTAAGTCAATGACTTCATAGGGAACCATGAATACCGTCTCTCCCGTAGAGGAATAGGAGACTACAGCGCCTTTTACTGATCCCTTGCAGCTGATCTTGATCGGGAGTGCTTCCTGTCCTCCTTTGAAGGAGACGACATCACTGGAAAGATAGGCTGAATACCGATTCCGATACGTATTCATGATATTCGTCAAGGAATGCTGCACCGTTCTCAGTTCAGAACGCACCTCTCGTAACTTGCTCGAAGCATGGTCAGAGACAGTCAAGTCCGGATCGATGCTTGAAGTGAGATCCCTTTTCAGTGGAACTAGGGGATTGAGATCCAGGGCATCATCATTGAGATGATAGAATTCCTTTTTGTCATAGAACATATCGTAGAGATACTGACTGCAGCTGAGCAAATCCCCGATATCATATAATTCCGGGCAGGATAAGACTCTTCCCTTATCCAAGCTGACAAAAAGGGACTCCATATCCATCAGGGATGGAATGGTGATCTGATGGCCTTGGCTCAAAAATTTCGAGAACTCTTCCAAGTATTCATGACTCGTCTCCAACTCGAGAGAGTCTTTGCATTTATAGTCTTCAAAATTGAATTTCTCCTTCAGTCCTTCCAAGGAGAAGTAGGATTTCAGTTCGGTTATGACCTGATTGATTTCTGTGTTTAAAATATTGTCTTTCATACGAAAGATTTTATCACAAATAGCCTTATCCCACCTATTTTGGTATACTTATTTTATGTATTACGCGAAATTCAAAGCCGATCAGGCCAAAGCGGAAGAAGTAAAAGACTTCTACCACGCAACAGAGATCAATAACGACGCCACTCCTTATGAGTATTTCTTAACAAAAAAGAACGGAGTCATCATCCACGCCTTCAAGAACAAGAAGGAAATCTATACGATTGTTTTCTCTTCTGAGGATGAGAAATGCGTTGAGGAAGCAAACCTCTTCTCTCAGAATGTCTCTGTTACAGAGACAGCAACGAAAGAAAAGGAAGAACCGATGGATTATTTCCAGAACTGGGAAGACCTTCACTCCCAGATTGGTTCGGATGAAGTGGGTGTCGGTGACTTTTTCGGTCCGCTGATTGTGACAAGCTGTTATGTGGATAAGAATGACATAGAGTTCTTACAGAAGTATGAGATCAACGATTCCAAGAAGATGAAAGACCCCTATATCTATACGATCGGCCCAACGATAAAGAGAAGAATCAAAAACTATGTTGTCATGGTTTCACCGAAAAAGCTATCCCTTCTTGCTGAAAACCATTTCAACATCCATAAAGTCATGGCAAAATGCCACAATTTTGCCCAGAAAGGACTGATAGAAAAATATCATCTCTCCAGCAATATCATCACCTATATCGATCAGTTCACAAAGGAAGAGGATTATCGAAAACTCGTGGGAAATGAACTGATCGATAATCCTTTATGCTTCCGCACCAAAGGAGAATCCTATTATCCTTCTGTTGCTGTCAGTTCCGTCATTGCACGTTACACCTTTTTAAAGGAATGGAAAGGCATGGAAGAGGATTTAGGATGTACGATTCCAAAAGGAGCCAGCGCACAGGCAGATAAGATCTATCATGAACTCATCCATCAGAAAGGCAAAGACAAAGTTGATGCCTATGTGAAGAGATTCTTCTCCAATTACGAGAAATAGAGAGCCGTAAAAATTGATAGTTTTGAAACGCTTTCTTTTCTCTTCCTATTCTTTGCCTTATCGGCCTCAAATCAGAATATCGAATGGATGCTTCAAATAGGTGGCACCAAGAACAGACGATTTGATATTACTTTTCGTCATCTATGATTTTAAACAAACATCAAGAAATATTGCTATCTAACTAGGAATAGAGAAACAATTCTTCTATAATAGTCAAGAAGGGGGAAAACGCATGAAAAACGATCTTCTTTTTGCAACATTATCCTTAGTCAGCGGTTTCTCCAAAGTCCGCGACAGGGAAACAAACGGATCACTGAAGGGCATGGAAATCGAGAAGAACAATACCTTCCAGATCACAGGAAAATACACCAACGTCAATGACTTCTGGGGCATCAATGTCCAGAACACAGGAACCGAAGATTACTTCTATACCTTCGATGTCGAGGACGAAGACAAAATCTACGCTCACGGAGAGAAGAAGAACTTCTCCGACATCAAGGAAGGAGACATCCTTAAAGTCACCTATGATGGTTCTGTCTCCTTAGTCTACCCGCCAAAGCTGAACAATGTCTCCAAGATTGAAATATTGGATGACGAGAACAAATAAAAGGCCTGAACGATTCATTCACAAAGAATGATTTCATTCAAGCCTTTTTTCATTCGTCAACAAAATTGCTTATTCCGCTATAAAGACGACTTCTGCGATAGATGTGACTGTCTTATCTTCTGCTTTGACCTCCTCCATGGATGCACAGAGATACGGAGTCGAGTCCACGGAATCAAATCGGATGTCCTTTATCGCGACAATCTTAGAACCTAACGAACGGGCAATGGCTTCTGCCTTTTTCTTTGCATCGTATACCGCCTCTTCCATCGCTTTGATCTGATTCTCTTTTTCCATAGAAGAAGAGAAGGAATAGGATAAAGACAGTTCACTGTCTTCCCTTTTATAGACAAGGGAAAGGAAAGAGACAAGAAGCAGAGCATCGTAAGAAAAAGAGAAACGATAATATTCTTCCATCCGGAATCCAGAGAAGAGAGTCTTGTTCTTCTCTGTCCGATAATCTTTCCGGATATCAGAAGAGAGGAAGACAAGGTCGATATCCTTTTTGATATTCTTCAATGCGGATATCATCTTCTCCTTGCTCTTCTTTTCTTTCTCGATGACATCTTTTGAATCCCCACCATAGGTAGTCAGTTTCAATGAGAAATCGATGGTATCGATCCTGCAAGGAACAGAACCGAATCCTTTTATTGTGATATTCATATTCTAATTTGACTTTGTGACTGCAATACGGAAAGAGATATCTCTAGTCGTCGTATCCTTTTCAGGCATAGAAATGACAAGAGAAACAGAATCTTTATGAGAGGTCATCGAAATGATGTGGTCATTTTCTTTGGTCTCAGCAATATCGGTATATCCGTTTTTCACAAGTGCTTTCTGATAAGTGGCATAGAGCTTATCGCGATAGGAGTAATATTCCTCTGTCTCCTTCTTGGATAAGATTCCGTTCTGATCCAGGTCGAAGAGGGAATAGGCGTTACCGATTTCATAATCAAGTTTCAGAATCGATTGATAGACACGGACATCGACATCGAAATATCCATTGTTGAGAAGAGGAATGCTATTTAGGCTATCCTCTGTTATATTCTCACTCGCCAGCTTGTAATCCTCACTCGAAAGGAGATCCTTCCAGGTAAGATCATCCATGGTTCTAAGATGTTCGATATCAATTCCGTTATCCGTCGTTGTGATATCGGAATAGATGACACTCATCTCAACAGAATCATTGTTCTTATCTCTTCCTTTCATCACAATGGTGATGGAAGAATCCAGAATGTCGGCTGTGAATTCGTACAGAGTATAATCCGTAGGATAGTCGGTAAGAAGAGAAGAGGTGAAATCCATTACTCCACTATCGATAAGAGAAAAGGAATAGTTTCCGTCCTTTTTCTCTAATAAAGCAGTACTGAAATCGAAGGTAGCAAAGGGAGTATCATTGACGATTTCACTTCCATCCTTATAGAATCCGGAATTCAGATAACGGAGTTTCTGTTTCTTGTTGTCTTCCGTTACATAATAGCCATCAACAATTTCATCATTTAAAAGATGAGACATCGTATTGCCGTCTCTTCTGTATTCCACACTAGACTCTTGAGTCTTTTCTTCGCCTTTTGTCTTCAATGTGACTTTCTCAGTATAGTTTCCTTGATTTAAGGAAAGAAGTGCGGAATTCAGTTTCTCATCCTCTCCTTTTTCACTCACCTTAAGGAAATGCTTTGTGACCGTTTTATCGTCTTTTCCGTATGCGATGATATTTCCTTTCACATAAGTATTGAAAGTATACACATATCCGGGAATCAAGGCATCATCTACGACCGGCTCTAATTCTGCCTCATAAGAGGTGATATGATAGCCGTCGGTATAAAGTGTAAGACTCTTCAAAGCGGTCTGATTCAGACCAGCGGTAAGAGCGACGGCAGTCTCATTCAAAGAGGAAGGATCCTCCATGTTCTCAGAATCGAGAACAAAGGAGTACTCCTTCGTCCCTTTTGTAAAATCAGAAGGGGAGAAGGCGGTGAAGAAGTTATAGAATCCAGAGGAGGAGAAATTTATTCCAACCGTATCGCTTGTCGAACCATCCTTTCTTCCGTAAGATGTGACAATCTTATTATCCTTTGTCAGTCTCTTATCGAGAAGACACCCGTCTTTCCCTTGGATGTAGTCTCTCATCAAAGAGAGACTATTTCTTGTCGGATGAAGGTTCTCATACGGAATCGGATCACTCTCTTTGTAATGATTCTCGTCATAGTGATCGGAATAGAGGCGGTAGGAGTATTCCTCCATAGTCGTCTCATAGTCTAATAGACAGGAGTTATAGGTGACAATATTATCGATATCATCGCCAGCATCCGTCACAGAGGAGCGGATGATCTGAGACTCTACTGCTACTCCATAGGAGACTTCATAAAGCATATCCCAGGTCAGATCCTGAGATTTCGTCTTCTCGCTTTCCGACTCTTTTTCTGAAATCGGTGTCTCACTAGTCGATGTATTCTCTTTCTTTCCCTCATTACAGGAAGCAATGAAAAGACATGAGGAAAGAAGAAGCAAACAGGTGGCTTTGGTTCGATTTGTCATACCTTTCTCCTAATAAAATCAGTGATAGAAGTAACGAAGCAGTTCCTTCATATAGTCATCTAAGGGAGCATAGAAGGTCATTCTCTTCAAGGTGCGAGGATGGATCAAGGAGAGAGAATAGGCGTGAAGTGCCTGTCCTTTGTCCGCCACTTTATCCTGTGCGCGTCCATATAAGGTGTCGCCGACAATCGGGAAACCGATATAGGCAAGATGGGCGCGGATCTGATGAGTTCTTCCTGTCTCCAGAGAACACTGAAGAAGAGAGACCTTGCCGTTGTTTCCTAAGGTCACACAGTGCGTGATAGCATTTCTTCCCTTATAGACATCGACCAGCGCTTTTCTCTCCGTGTGGTTCGGACGGGTAAGAGGAGCCTCAATACGGAATCTCTTATCCGGAACGTTGCCGTATACCAAAGCGAGATAGTTGCGATGGAAATCGCCTTCTCTCACTTCCTGAGAGAGCGTCTGCTGCGCCAAAGGGTTCTGAGCAACAGCAAGAAGACCGGAGGTATCCTTATCGATGCGGTGAACGATGCCAGGGCGGATATTCTCCTTATCCTCCGGGTCAAAGTCAAAGCTTTCCTCATCGAAGAGGTAGTTGACCAAGGTATCATTGTTGTGTCCAGGAGCTGGATGGACAACCATGCCGCGTGGCTTATTGATGATGGCGATATCCTCATCGCGATAGACATAATCCAAAGCGATGCTCTGATCCGGTTTTTCCACAGCCGGCTTTTCCTCGATGACAGGAATGTATTCCACTTCGGAATTCTCTTTCACCTTGAAGGAGGGAGTATCGATGATGACACCATCCACTTTGACATTTCCCTGTCGAATCGCTTTACTGGCCTGAGAGCGGGAAATAGAGAAGAGTTGGCTGACAGCAAGATCAAGTCTATTATTTTCCGTCGCTTTCATCTTTCACCTCATCTGAATTATCTTCTTCGCTCTTCTTATCCATGTCAGCGAGTTTCTTCTTCATATCTTCGTCAGTTTCATTGGCAGCACCGGTATTCATCAGCGCAGCTTCTTTTTCCTTCTTCTCTTCTTCCTTCATCTCTCTGTACTCTTTTTTGAATTCCAGGACAAAGCCGACAAGGAGGAAGACAACACCGATCGTAAGGTAATAGTCAGCAAGGTTACAGATTGGGAATCCTTTCCAGAATGTGAACTGAAGGAAGTCGATGACACCTTTCTTATAGATGCCAGACTGTGTAAGACATCCCATACGGTCGACTAAGTTACCGATAGCACCCGGTGCCATCAATGTGATTCCGATTGTCATCCAGATATTGTATCGATTGAAGCGGAAGAGAAGGTTGAACGTCAGTGCGATAGAGGCGATGAAGGAGACAATGCATAACGCCCACATCTTTCCGGAGAAGGAGCCCCAGGCCGCCCCATCATTTGCCGTATAGGTGAGATTGAGGATTCCTGGGATAATTGTAGTACCGATTCTATCCGAATGGATGACAAGATTGTCGATATCGCCGTTTGTCATATATTCAAAGGCGACATGCTTGGAGAAGTAATCCGTAAGGAAAAGACCGATGGCCAATACGACCATGGAGATGTAGAAGGGGTAATTGAGCTTTTTGAAATAGTCCTTGATCTTCGAAGGAAGAGACTGAAAATACTGTTTGATTTTCTCTTTCATATCATTCCCCTTCCGGATAATCTTTTACCGCCTCTAAGCAGCGCGAACAGAGATGATGTCCTTCTTTGTCTGTTTCCAAAGCATCAAAATAGTTCCAGCATCTCTCACAGCGTTCACCATCATGCTTTTTTACTTCGTTCTTATTGGACAAAGCAAAATGAGAGACGATGAAGATGCGGCAGATCTCTTTCTCTCCGAGTTTCTCGACTAACTGTTTCTCCTTGTCATCCAAAGCGACATAGCTGACGCTTGCCTCAGAGGAGGAACCGATGACACCTTCTTTTCTGACGGGTTCGATGATGTTGTTGACATGGCTTCTCAGTAAGAAGAGGGTCTCATATTCCGCAGATAAGGAAGCATCGATTTCACCTAAATCCGGATAGGATTCCAAAGCGACGGACTTCTTCTTTCCGTCCATATGGATGGCGCGATAGATCTCTTCACAGGTGAAGCAGAGAATCGGAGAATAGGCAATGGCGATATTCTTCACAATCTGGAAAAGAATATACTGCGTATTTCTTCTCTTGATGGAGTCTTTCTTTTCGCAGTAGAGCGTATCCTTGGAGAAGTCGAGATAGAAGGAGGAGAGATCATTGACAAAGAAGTTGGTGACAGCATTTGTGACATCCATGATGTCATAGCTGTCGTAACCCTTCTTCATCATAGCTAAGACTTCCTTCAGACGGTTGAGCATCATCTGATCCATCAAAGAGAGGGAAGCAGGCTTATAGGATGCATCGAAATAATGTCCCTCATCATCATCCTGAAGGTTAGAGAGCATGAACTTGAACGTATTTCTGATCTTTCTGTACTGGTCCGAACAGGCCTTAAGAAGATCCTGGCTGAGCTTGATCTCGGCTGTCGTATAATCGATGCTTGTCGTCCAGAGACGAAGGATATCCGCGCCGAAGTTATTGCAGATCGTGACAGGATCGATACCATTCTTCTTTGACTTAGAGAACTTCTCACCATACTGATCGACGATAAAGCCGTGGGTCAGGATGTTCTTATACGGAGCAACTCCTGTATAGGCGACAGAGAGGATCATGGAGGAGTTATACCATCCACGATACTGGTCGTTTCCTTCAAAATAGATATCGGCCGGGAAAGGATGATTCAATCCGATATCGCTTCCCAAGAAGGAAGAGCCAGAATCGAACCAGACATCCATGATGTCCTTTTCCTTGGTGAACTCACCATGGGGAGAATGGATGCTTGTATATCCTTCCGGAAGCAGTTCCTTAGCGGATTTCTCATACCAGATGTCAGAGCCGTATTCCAAGAAGAGTTTCTCAACGTGCTCAAACAGTTTCTCATCGAGAATCGGTTCATTGTCCTCTCCGTAGAAGATCGGAATCGGAACACCCCAAAGTCTCTGACGGGAGATACACCAGTCATCACGGTCCGAGAGCATGTTCTCAAAGCGAACTTTGCCCCAGGCAGGGATATAGCTGACCTTGTCTGCTTCCTTCAGAAGTTTTTCCTTGATCTTGCTCACCGAGCAGAACCACTGATCCGTTGCACGGAAGATAGTCGGCTTTTTGGTGCGCCAATCGTGCGGATAGGCGTGAACGATATCCTTGGTCTTGACCAGATTTCCTTTCTCCTTGAGAAGATCTAAGACCTTGACGGAGCAATCCTCATAGAAGAGGCCTTCCACTTCCTTGCCGGCTCCTTCATTCATATAGCCTTTCGGATCGACAGTGCAGATGATCGGAAGATGATATTTCTTGCCGATACGATAGTCATCAGCGCCGTGTCCTGGACCTAAGTGAACAATGCCGGTACCGGAATCAGAAGTGACATAATCATCAACGCAGACCGGAACCAGACGATCCTGATAAGGATGCATGACTTTGACGCCTTCTACATCTTGTCCAGTGAATTCCTTCAAAAGTTCTAAGGTCTCAAAACCGATTTCCTCTTTCAGTTTCTCGCTGAGTTCCTTGAGCATGACAAAGTCACCCTTTTCGGTATGATAAAGCCCATAGACAAAGCGAGGATTGAGACAGAGGCCCTGGTTAGAGGGAATTGTCCATCCAGTGGTTGTCCAGACTAAGAAATAGTCTCCCTTAGAGACGAAATCGTTCCCTTCGACAACGGGGAAACGGAAATAGATGGTTGTCGCAGTGACATCGTGATACTCGATTTCTGCCTCAGCCAGTGCGGATTCGCTCGACCAGGACCAGTTGACCGGCTTGAGTCCCTTATAGATGAGTCCATCCATCGCCATCTTGGCAAAGACTTTGATCTGATCGACTTCATACTGTCTATCCAAAGTGAGATAGGGATGATGATAGTCGCCTAAAACACCAAGGCGGAGCATCTGTGCACGCTGTCTATCCACCTGAGTCAACGCATATTCACGGCATTTCTTTCTGAACTGAGCGGCCGGTGTCGTTCTTCTATCGACACCAGACTTTGTCACGCAGTTTTCAATAGGAAGCCCGTGCGTATCCCAGCCAGGAGTATAAGGGACATAATATCCTTCCAGATTCTTGCTTCGGATGATGATATCCTTGACGATCTTGTTCAGAGCATGTCCGGCGTGGATCTCTCCGTTTGCATACGGAGGGCCATCGTGAAGATAAAACGGCTTCTTCGCATCATGATTATCCAGCAAGAGCTGGTATAGATTCATTTCATCCCATTCTTTTGCCATATTGCCTTCCCAGGAAGGAAGATTGGCACGCATTGGGAAAGTGCCTTTCGGCATCGTAAGTGTCTTTTTGAGTTCCATAAAAGCCTCCAATGATTAGACCATTTTCATAAAACTTAAATATTATATTAAAAATATATTTAATACTCAATTTTTCTAAACAGAAAAAGCGGCCGAAGCCGCTATCATTCAGAACTGATCTTCTCTTGCGACAGCGTCATTATCGATGTCCGGATCAAGAGAGTTGAAGATTTCACCGAAGGTCGGAATCTCTTCCCCATCTTCATCGAGTTTATGCTTAACGACTTTCTGAGCTGTCAGCTTGACCTCTTCTTTCTTCTCAATGAGGAAAGGAGTATCGAAGGCATAATGGAGAATGTCCTCATAGACAACACCATTGAGCCTTGCCGTCTTGAGCATCGTATGATTCATTCCGCTGTAGAGATAGAAGCCATAATTCCCCTTCATGTGGGAAACAATCTTCTTGGCGGAATGCTCGCTGCACATCGGATCGACATCACCGCGTAAGATCAAGGCATCCTGTCTGACTCTTCTTAGATATTTCCTGTTATGAACGACTGAGACAAAAATGGTGAAGAGCAGTCCTAAGAAACCTTTGACCGTCTGTCCGTTCATGGAAGCTGTGATTCTGTTTCCGTATTTCTTCTGCATGACTTTGAATTTCTTTGCATATTTCAGATAATTCGGAATCATGTTGTTCAGAATCGTGTCATAGATCGGAGCAACCATAATAACCTTATCGATATGGTCTTTGTATTTGCAGGCAACCTTGGCGACCAAGGAGCAGCTGAAGGAATAGCCCATCAGAACGATGTGATATCCCTTTTCGATATATTCCTCTACCGCCTCTCTTAAGCGTTTCTCATAAAGACGGACATGATGAGTTTCCTTTAAATGAGCTTCAAAGAGAAGAACACAGCGGACTTCGCATAACGGATAGTCCTTTTGGAAATTGTTCTTGTAGTAATCGAAAAGACCCGTTGCGTCATGAAGGTTTGTCGTCTGCAAACCATTGGCGCAAATCAAAACTGTCTTTTCGGTAGGCTCTTTGATGGAAAGCGAACCTTGGATTGTTTTAACAACCTTGACTTTGTTTTTTGAATTGGTCATTTCTTGCCTCCCCTTACTTGAATCGATACATGAAGATGCCGGCCGCAACGGCGACATTCAGTGAATCGATTCCGTTCATCTCGATCTTCAGTTTCTTTCCCAAGGAGAGATTCTCCTTGGAGACTCCCTGTCCTTCGTTTCCGAAGACAAGGACAAACGGCTTTTCAAGATGACCGACTTCTCTTTCATCCACGCCATCCAGAGTTGTGAGATAGATGTGGTATCCCCTCTCTTTCAAGGTGAGGAGATTCTCACGCAGAACAGGAAGATGAAACAGGGCACCTTTCGTACTCTGGATTACTTTACTATTATACAACGAAACGGAGTCTTTCGATAAGACCAAAGAGGAATAAGAGAAGGATAAAGCGGTTCGAATCATCGTTCCTGCATTACCCGGATCCTGAATTCGATCAAGATAGATGACTTTGTCCCCTAAGCAATCGAGAGAATAGTTCCGCTTTTTGCAGACTCCCATCATCTCCGGAAGGGACTGGTAGGAGGACAATTCTCTATATAATCCCTGTTTTAGTCCATAGATTGGGACATCCATTTTCGGACAGGATGTGCCATCCACAACGATCAAGGCTTCAAGGAGATTTTCTTTCATAGCCTCTTCGACTAAGTCTTTTCCTTCCACTAAAAAGGAAGACTGCTTTTTATCGCCTTTCTTCAAGGCGATAAGCTCTTTGAATGTTTTATTGTCTTTGCTTTCAATGACGCGGAATGACATGGTCCATCTCTCCTTCAAAATGTCCTAGGTTGACTTCGTTTTCCAGATAGTCATAATTCGGACAATAATATTTTACGATAGAATAGAATTTATCGTTATGCTTTAATTCGAAAATGTGTGTGATTTCATGATAGATGATGCAGTCAGAGACCTCTGACACATAGGCAAAGAGGCGATAATCGAACTTCATCTGATGCTTTGTCGGAAAACAGACTCCCGCATAAGTGAGAAACAGTCCAGTTCGGATCGTCCAGGAAGACAGGTCAACACCCATCTCTTTTCCAATCTCGACAACTCTTTTCTTCAGATATTCCAGATAAAGTTTCTTATATTTTGCAATAGGATCTTTCGTATTCATCGAGAGATAGAAGTAATGGGGATCATCCTTTTTGGAAGGATCATTGGTGAAATACCGCTTGACCCCTAACATATAGATATAGACGCCCTCTTTGTAAAACGGCCTTCCAAAGATATGATCTGGATATTTCTGCATGACCTTATTAGCAAAGTCTACGATCTGCTTCTTAGAGCAGTAAGGGGAAGCATAGATTTCCAGTTCACCATAAGAGAATCTGGCAACGATTCTGTTACCGGTCTTTTTCTCATAGACTTTGATGGGAAGTGTAGTCCCATCTACAAGAGGCATCTCGATGATTTTCAGCAGTGTTCTTTTATCCATATGGTTTATTTTACACCCTTACTATCTCATTTGTAACAGATATGACAAAGATCGCCTTTTCTATCCAAGAGCGTGAATTGCAATACGAATTAAGAAATACTATGGATATATCGTTGAGTATTCTAT
>CAVJZP010000032.1:0-20101 GCA_963654365.1 Oscillospiraceae bacterium | reverse complement strand
GGCCGCGATGGAGGCTATGAAGCAAAATCGCCGAAAATATATTATTGATTTCAGTATTGGTTTCATTTTTTTTACGTTCTAGATGAAATACGATACATAATAGTCCATGAGACGAATCAGATGATTTACGGCTGTGTAAGTGGATAGATTGAAAATATCTATAAAATTTGTGATAATCTTTGAAAATGGGTGAAAAACTACAAAAAAGAGATGCTATTTAAATAACATCCTATCTCATATCTACTCGTATCATTGAAAATTGTGGGAGTAAACAACTGAAAATCATAGGAATGAATTATTGAAAATCATAGGAGTTTCTTGATGAGATGGTTTTATAATGGCTCTGACAGCCTGTGTCCCATGTTACAGGCGAGATGACGGCATCTATGTCTTACCGATCAGTATGCTTCGGTAGAAAAGCGGTATCTTACTGTATTATTGTCAGTATGGCAATACCCTTTTTGAAAACATATTCTTGCGAATCTTTCATAATCTTTTGGAAGAATAATTAGATTTTTGGAAGAATAATTGAAATTTTGGAAGATTAATGTATAATAAGAGCATAAGAGGTTAGTGGCATGGAAATGAATGTACAGCAGTTAAAACTCATAAAAGAGGATTCTCATACTGAGCTGAAAGAATCTGGAAGAAAAATACCTGACAGTCTCTATGAGACTTACTCTTCTTTTTCCAACACGGATGGCGGAGTCATCTATTTAGGAATCAAAGAAGGGAAATATAATGAGATCATCGGACTTTCTAATCCGGATGAACAAAAGAAAGCGCTGATTTCTGCTCTTCATTCCAAAAACAAAGTCAATTACTGTGGATTATATGATGACGATATTCAGATTGTCGATGTCGATGGAAAGAAAATCATCCGAATCTCAGTCAAGGAAGCACCATCAGAAGCAAAGCCTGTCTATATCGATGGAAACTTATCGAAATCTTATATTCGAATCGGAGAAGGGGATTTTCTGATGTCTGAGGATGAGATTGCCTTTTTTCTTTTGAAAAAGAAAGGTGTCGCATTCGATATGCTTCCTAATTCCCTTGGCCTAGATGAAAAGAATCTCGACCAGGATTCTTTGACGCGGTTTCGCAAAGAGATCAATGATGCTAGCCCCAACAATATTTTTCGACATCTCAATGATCGAGATTTTCTTTTGCGCATTGGCGCCATGGCGGACTATAACGGAAAATATGTCTTGAAGAATGGCTGTGTCTTATTTTTAGGCAATATCAGCGATATCCTTCAGATCTGTCCCAACTATTTCCTCGATTATCAAGAGAATATGACAGATCAGAGTAGGTGGGACAGAAGAATCGTATCGGATGATTACAGTTTCAATGCGAACTTGTTCAACTTCTTTGACTTGGTCCGTGGAAATATCATCCGCAATCTTCCTAATCCATTTAAGACGGATGGCATTAGCAATCTCAATGGCACGGATGTTCAACGCTCTGTGGCGGAAGGCGTTGTCAATGCCATCACAAACTGCGATTACTCCTCTCAGCCTGGCATATTGATTAAGAAAACAATCGATAGCATTACCATCATTAATTCAGGAGATGTTCCAGTTGGAATAGAACAGGCCATCACTGGCGGGATTACCAATCCTGTCAATAAGAACATCATGAACTACTTTCGACTCCTTCAGGTCGCAGACCGCGCTGGTAGTGGTGTTCCTAGTATTTTCGAAACCTTCCAATCTTACGGATTCCTCTCACCGAATCTTTCCGTTGATAATAATCCCAAGAGAACTTCATTGTCCATGAACTTCACTCTGATCAATAAAAACACTTCCCACTACGAAGAGAAAAGGAAAATATTGTCCTACCTGTCTTGCCACGCTGAGGGAGCTTCGACTGAACAACTCTCTCAATGGATTGGAATGAAAAACTCTTCGACCAATCAGATTATGACGGAACTCTTAGAATCCAATTCGATAAAGACAAACGGAAAAAAGACAAAAGGAAAGCGATATTATATCGTCGGATAAGGGGGAACTGAATTATTCTTTTCTAATCTTTTGGAAGAATAATTAGATTTTTGGAAGATTACGGAAGAATATGGAAGATTAGTTTTCAAGTCAAAATTGAAGATTTTAATCTCAAAAATGATATAAATTCCATAAAAACTAATGAATTTCTTCTAATTTACTTCATTCTGAAGTTTCCTGGCGTCGTGTTGTAATATTTTCGGAAGAGTTCACAGAAGTAACTGCTGTTTGAAAATCCACAGGAATAGGCAATCTCGATCATGGACAGATCCGTGTTGCGGAGAAGATTCGTCGATTTTTCTAACCTGTATTTGTTCAGATAGATCATCGGAGATACATTCAGATATTTCTGAAAAAGCTGTGTGCATTTGGTCTTGCAGCAGTTTCCTGCTTTTGCGATATCCATAAGGAGTATTTTATCAGCATAGTTCTTCTGCACATATCCAATCATCATGGTCAGAGCAAGGATATCTTCTGAGTTTTCTGCTATCTGAGAAGAGGAATCTTTGTTTTCTTCTAATAGACGGAAGAGATGTGCTCCCTTTTCGATGATCTCAAAAGGATGAATCTCATCCTTGTTGATCTGGTATAGTTCATCTAAATCGTGAAGGATCTGATTCTGCCATGTGATAGAGGGGTTCAGCTTCTGAAAAGGGAAACTGCGGCTTTCTGTCAGTGGCTGAATATACTCTTTTTCGATGTAATCATTGATAGCGAATAGCTTCAATGAAAGAAGGATGCAGAGGAAATGGCATTCGGAATGGCTTTCAGAATATCCGTAGTGGAGACAGCGACTGTTGACGAAGATTCCTTCTCCTTCCTTCAAAAGGATACTCTGACCATTCACATCATAGGTCATAGAGCCATCCTGAATCAGAATGAATTCCAAGTCATCATGCCAGTGGCTGAGTGCACTGTAACAGGGATAAGAGGAAAGCCTTCCCTTTTTGATGTAGGCTGGAAATTCCCGATTGTTATACGCTACATTCTCGGATGCGTCTGAATTTAATATGCCACATGCGCTATTATCCATCCTGTTTTCCTCCTTCTCGAACGATTGTTATATGATTATGATGAATTCTGATATAAAAAGCAACGAAAAACATCTATCCTTATATGCGAAAAGGAGAAAAAGATGGATAAGAATTTCCGAAGCAAGATATTAAGGCTTGCTCTTCCTATCATGCTGCAGCAGTTCATGTTAGCCTTAGTCAGTGCCAGTGATGCCTTTATGTTAGGCGGACTCAGTCAGAGTTCCCTCTCCGCTGTGTCATTGGCTTCCCAGGTGACCTTCGTCTTCAATTTGGTTCTGACAGCAATGACCATCGGAGAGAACATGTTTGTCGCTCAGTACTATGGGAAAAAGGACTACCTCGGGGTCAGGAAATCCGCTGGCATCGTCTTAGTCTATGTGTTACTGGCGGCTACAATATTCCTATTGGCTACACTGATAGTGCCAGAGCTATTGATGAGGGCGTTCACCAACGATGAGACCTTGATTCACTACGGAGCAAAGTATCTTAAGGTTGTCGGTATCTCGTATGTCTTCTCCGGTGCTGTTCAGGTTTTGCAGGGAATAATGAAAAACTGTGGATACGTCATCCGAAGCACTCTCATCAGTGTCATCGTCGTTGTGCTGAATATCGTTTTGAACCTTCTCTTCATCTTCGGATATTTCGGATTTCCGAGAATGGAGATCGTCGGAGCAGCGGTAGCAACTGTGATTGCAAATGTAGTAGGTCTATTCATCACCGTCATCATGCTAATTAGGAAGAAAGAGCTCTGGATACGATTCCATGATCTGACGGATAAAAGTGAGAAGATTACCAAAAAGTTCTGGAAGCATGTTGCACCCGTGCTTCTCAATGAATTGGTCTGGGGTGGTGGATTTACGATGTACTCCGTCATATTAGGTCACTTAGGAGATGATGCCGTCGCCGCCAATTCGATTGCCAACATCACAAAGAATCTTCTCATTTGTGTCTGTACTGGCTTTGGATATTCCGGAAGCATCATCGTAGGGAACCTTTTAGGAGAAGGAAAACTAGAAGAGGCAAAGAAAGATGGAAATGCGCTCTGCAAGATATCCATCCTTTCTGGCGTGATTACCGGTGCTGTTTTATTAGCTATCACTCCCTTAATTCTTCACTTCGTGAATCTAAGCGACACCTCAAAAGAATATCTGAAGTATATGCTCTTTATCAGCAGTTACTACGTCATCGGAAAATCCATCAATTCCATGACGATCGGCGGCATTTTCCCCTCGGGCGGAGATACGAAGTTCGGACTCTTATGCGATGCTGTTACGATGTGGTGCATCACAGTCCCATTAGGTTCGCTTGCAGCCTTTGTGTTCCATTGGCCGATACTTGTCGTTTACTTTGTGCTGAATTTAGATGAGATCGTAAAATTACCCGTTGTCTTTCTCCACTACAGGAAATACAACTGGGTGAAGAATCTGACAGAAAAGGAGAACTAGATTATGGATATGAGAAAAAGAAGAGATGAACAGTTGGCTTATGTTTCCGATGAGTCCATCATGGAAGAGCAGATGAAATGCAGAAAGATTCTCCAGAAGCTGAACTTCATGGACCGCTCTGATTTTGAAGGGATAGCAAAGGTCATTCAGGAGTTGTTCGGAAAGTCAGAGGGTGCCTTCGTCAATCCTCCGTTCTACTGCGACTACGGAAGCCACATCGAAGTAGGAAAAAACTTCTTTGCCAACTATAACTGCACCATCATCGATGTCGCTAAGGTGAAAATCGGGGATAACTGCTTCATGGCACCGAATGTCGCTATCTATACCGCTGGACATCCCATCCATCCCGATACAAGAAATTCCATGTTCGAATACGGTAAGGAAGTCAGTATCGGAGACAATGTCTGGATCGGCGGAAATTGTGTCATCTGCCCCGGTGTTCACATCGGAAACAATGTCGTCATCGGCGCAGGCAGTGTCGTCACAAAGAATATTCCAGACTGGTCGATTGCCGCCGGAAACCCCTGTAAAGTCCTTCGTAAGATTACCGAAGACGACAGAAGAAAACTGTTCCACAAGGAAGAGATCGATGATGAGGCGTGGAAAGTCATCCTAGAAAAGGCAGGAAAATAAGATGACCATGAGGGAAAGAATCCTAACTGGAAAGCTATTCACGGATAACTGTGAAGGACTCGATGTCGATAGGGTAGAATGCAAGAAGAGGATGATCCGCTTCAATTCGACTGCTCCGGATAATCTAGAGATAAGGCAAGTGACTTTGAATGTACTATTAGGAAAAGAGACCCATGCCTGGGTGGAGCCTCCGTTCTACTGCTGTTATGGAACGAATATCACACTAGGAGAGGACTCGTATGTGAACTTCAACTGCAATTTTGTCGATGACGGGAAAATCATCATCGGAAAGAATGTTCTTTTTGGACCATGTGTCACGATAGCAACCGTCGGTCATCCGATCAATCCTAAGATGAGAGAATACATGTATACCGATCCTGTCATCATTGAGGATAACTGCTGGATCGGCGCGAATTCCACCATTTGTCCTGGAGTCCATATTGGAAAGAACAGCGTGATCGGTGCGGGAAGCGTTGTCATTCATGATATTCCCGCTGATTCCGTGGCAGCCGGAAATCCCTGCAAGGTGATTCGAAAGATATCCGAGCGTGATACAATCTATTACTATAAAGACCGAAAAATCGATAAAGAGGATTTAGAAGAAGAAAGAAGACTGAGATGATAAAAAGGAGAACGTCATGAGAGCTGATTATCACGTACATACCGAGTTTAGCGATGATAGTGAATATCCGATGGAATCGGTGATTCAGGATGCCATCAGAAAGGGATTGGATGAAATCTGTTTTACCGACCATGTCGATTACGGAATCAAGAATGACTATGATGATAATGATGCCATTCACTATAGAAAAGGAATTCCTGGTGAACCAGAGAAGATGCCTGTCTTAAATGTCAATTATCCAGAATACTATAAGACCTTTCTCTCGATGAAGGAGAAGTACAAGAGTCAGATCACTTTGAAACTAGGCTTGGAGTTTGGAATGCAAAGACATACCATGGAAAAGTATGAGAAACTCTTTTCTCGATACCCTTTCGATTTCATTCTTCTCTCTGTCCATGAGGTCGATGATAAGGAGTTCTGGACACAGGATTACCAAAAAGGGAAGACACAGGAAGAATATAATGACGGCTACTATCAGGAACTGCTCTACTTAGTAAAGCACTATCATGATTACAGTGTCTTAGCTCATATGGATCTTATCGTCCGATACGATAAGGAAGGCGTCTATCCTTTTGAAAAACGAAAACCTATCCTTACTGAAATACTGAAGACTGTCATAAAAGACGGGAAGGGAATCGAAGTGAATACCTCTTCCCATCGCTATGGACTAAAAGACCTCACTCCCTCTAGAGATATCCTAAGACTCTATCATGAGTTAGGAGGAAAGATCATCACCATCGGAAGTGACTCCCACAAAGAAGAACATCTAGGCGCTTATATCGATGAGACGAAGGAAGAACTGAAACGATTAGGATTTACACAGTTTACGACTTTCGATAAGATGAGGCCGGTCTTTCATCCCCTTTGAAAAGATGAGATTTTCACTATCTGAGAAAGGCTTCCGTTCCTATCTTTAGAAAAACTGCCGTTGAAAGAAGCCTGCTACGATTTGTTGAAGAGTCAAGAAATTATTGGAAATTTATCAAATGTATCCACTTTTACCTAAATCTGGGATAAAAACATTGTCAAATTCCATTTCGTTTCTTGACTCTTCTTTTCAATGAGAATAAAATTGTCCGAAGTAATTCAATCATACATAGGATAGAATGAATAAAGGAGAAAATAACTATGAAAAAATGGAGATCAGGACTTCTCTTGACTCTTGCTGCCTTAGCCCTTGCTGGCTGCGGTGAGAACAAGACAAGTCAGTCTACAGCGACCGATTCCGACAATTCCACAGACACGGAAACCGGTTCATCCGACACAACTGATACTGAAGTCTGGGGAAATGAAGAGAAGGCTTTGATGAATGAGTACTGCGGAGGAATCCTTCCTGGACTGCAGGCAATCGCTGGCGATGACTTTGACTTTCAGGAGATGGAGACGAGTGACGGAACGAAGTTCTTAGCCATCTTCAACGCTGCCTCTTCCTTCACCATCAAGGACTACTACAAAACCTTGGAAAAGGCGGGATGGAATGTCATCTATGACTATAGCGGAAGCGCGGTTCAGGTCGATAGCCAAGGTCTTGACTATGTCGAGCTTACCTATACCTCCATCGATAACACCATTGGCTATGACATGGTCTATTACTATAGAGCTAGCTATACGGATGAGGATGGAAACGAGGTCGCTGCCTCTAATATCATCCAGTGCTATAACGATATGGCAGCTACGGCAACGGATTCTACTTCCTGGAGTGAGGATGACAAAGCAAACATGCAGACCACCCTTACTACAGAGGTTCCTTTTGTCAAACTCGGTAAGCTCAACAGTGTCTATGCCCGCAGCGCAAGCACCTTTACTATAATCGATATGTATACGGAGGATCTTACCACCGAATACAGCAATACCCTTATCGCTGATGGCTATCAGCTCGATATGGAGACTAGCACATCTGAAAACATGTACGTCCTTACTAAGACATTGACCGATGGCGCTACCATCACTGCCTATCTCTATTACATGAATGGAAATAATTTCAACTTCATGTATACTCCTTATGTTACGCGGTATACGGCCTGGCCGAAGGATGCCTTGAAGGCCATTGAGGATAAGACCGGTATCACCGTTCCGGAATTTGAAATCGATACGGATGGTCACTATTATGTCTACTCGAAGAACGGAACCGTCTATATCCAGGGTGAGACGACCTCTGTCGATTCTTGGTCTTATGAATCCGATCTAACTGATTTAGGACTCTATCAGGAAGACTACACCTCCCCTTACACCAACTGGGAAGAGAACATCGAAATCTCCTGTGCGGATATCTATGACAATGATTACAGTCAGATTGGATTGCAGGTTGCTGTTGCTAGTAAGGAACCTACCTCCGTCTTCACAACGGAATGGCCGTCCTCTACTATCGCTGATACGATCAAGAATGTCTTAGGTGTCAGTGACTATACGCTTCCTGTTCTTGAGAATCTCTCTACCTATACTTCCACCAAGATCAAGTATGAGGTCCGAGATGATTCCTATATCGCCAGTTACTATAAGGAAATCCTTGCAGAGATCACTTCGCATCCTTCCTGGTACGACGATCAGCTTCCGGAAGATTACACGGATGAGGATATTAAGACCTTAGCCATGAAATTGGCAAAGGGAAAAGCCGGAATCGTCATCAAGATCAAAGATGATGAAGAGGATAATTTAAGTTATGATGCCTATTATGCTGTCCTTGAGAATCTCGGATATCATAAGATGGATGCCATGAGCGACGGAGTCTTTGAAGACAAGGACGGCAAGGTCCAGATCGAACTTGCCTACAACAGCAATTCTCAGTCTTCCACCATCACCGTCACCAAGGGAAGCGGAGAAAAGCATGAACCTTCCCTTGCCTTCGGTTCTGAGTCCTATGAGATCGGAATCGGAAAGACAATGAAGCTTCAGGTCACAAAAGATATGCTTCCTTATGACGTCACCTATACATCCAGCAACTCGGATAAGTTCTCTGTCAATGACAAAGGCTTTGTCACTGTCTCCGATACGGCTGCTGCCGGTGATGAGACAACCATCACTGCCAGTGTCACGACAAGTGATGGAAAGACCTATTCTGCATCCTGCACAGTCACAGCCATCAAAGTCCTGGATTATGATGCCGATAGCACCATCGCTAGCATCAACACACTCCTGAAGGCAGAAGGCTATGACAATGCTGTTGTTGGAACGGTTGGTGATGATCCCTCCCTTACTTTGACCTATAACACGAAGACTGACACGACAGTCACTGCTTCGACATTGAAAGCATTAGCTGAGGATAAACTCATTCCGGTAGGATTCGCTATCGTAACAACTACGGATGTCGACACCGGAGATGATGTCATCTGGGCGAATGCGTCCAGATGGAAAGATGGTGTGGAAATCGGAAGCGGTGTCCGCATGGGATGTGAGTTCTATTATGGTGAAGATGAATTCCCCAAAGTCGAGGTTGATTATTACGTCTATACGCTCACTGACAGCCCTGATACACTGCTTTTGGAAATCATCGCCCACAATACGGATTACTAAGCAATCGTAACTTCAAAAAGCCACTTGAGAAAGTGGCTTTTTGCTTAGAAATTCTGTGAAGATAATCTTTAGATAGGATGAAAAGATGTCTTCTTTTGTTTCTTTCTTGCGATATGCTTCATTACGGATGCATCACAAGGTAGTTCGTATCCTTTCTGATACGTGAATTCAATGGGATAGATATCCTTTCCGTTCTCTTTGATGATCCATTCGTCATCGACGCTGCCATCCTCATCGATGAGGAAAGTATATTTCCTCCCCTGTCCTTTCGTGTACTGACATAGAGCGACGTGGTATACATTCTCATCTCCTTGACTTGCAATCAATGGCTTTTCAAACTGAATATCGGTTTCTCCTTTTTCTAAGACAAAGATATCATCGTTTCTGAACTCAAAATGAATGTTTCCTTTATCATCGAGATAGACATTGTCACATCGGTTATCTTCCGGAGGGATGTCTTTTAGAATTTCACCTTGGAAGAGTACATGGAAGGAAGAGACAAGAGCTGCATTCTGTTTTTCTAAGTCAAAGAGAAGCCTTCTCTTTTTGCTTTTGATGAGCAAGTCATTTCCCCTTCTCGTCAAAGTGTATTCATCAAAATGCATCAGAGAATAGATGATGTTGTTGTGAGAAAGTATCTTATCTTTATGCTCCTTATAGACATCGAAGAGACAATGGAGAATGGATCTTTTTACGCTGGAATCGAATCTTCCATCACGGATTTGAATAGCTAATAGAGCTTCTAGGAAGAGTCTTGCTCCAATATGAGCTGACTCTTGATCGGTATAGAAGGAACCAAGCCGTAAAGCCACATCAGCAAGGCTTGCCTGTGCTGGATAATCTTCAAATTCCTTCATGACTCGTGGATAAAGGAAAGTGTTGCACTGCTTAGAGACTTCCTCATTCTTGATAACCCCATACCCGTTTTTGTACATGTCAGCTAATTTATAGGTGGCCTCCACATTTCCGACAATGGATGCCATCATGAAGTACTGGAAAGCTTTGTCGTATTGAGGAATTCCGTCATTCACTCTTCCGTAATAGTAGATATAGCCTAATGTATCGGCATAGTCATCATGGAATCCATAACTCAATAATTCCAGAAGGCATTGTTCCGAGACCTTGTAGTCTTCCTTTACATACTCATTTCCACCATAATAGGAATAGGCTTTCATCTCTAGTCCTTCCTTATCGTGTAGGGAGGAAAGCTTATCTAGAAAAACAGCGTATGCCTTCTTGTATTCCTCCCCGGATTTTGGATATCGATTGAGACTTCTTATGATGTTTTTCATCATATAAGGAGGCATTGTTTTCTCATAGAGAGGAAGCCCTTGCTCTTTGATACAGGTATCCAATTCCTTTTCTGTTGTTCTGATCCTTGTATCCATGTCTTCGTCGTAATCGAGTAGATTGTAATAGATGTCAACATGATCATAGTCCGTACGATCTCTATTGTATAAATCGATATCGAAGAAGTTCTCAACTCCTTCTTCATCATCCCAAATGAAACAAAATAGATCCGCATCGAATTTGTCTTTGTTCTTCTCATAATTCTCTTTGATGAGAGTCAGATAATACTTAAAGTCATTCATATGGAAAGGCAACTTCGGACCTACGAAGATGACACGGAAATTTTCCGGAAACTTCTTATCCGGTATTCCAGAAAGATTCTTTAGTACATCCTTATCATTCCAGATGATGACCTGATCGATATCTGCTCTAGCATAATATTCCAGGTAATTCAGGAAAGCTTCCTCATCACTGCAACCCAGTTTTATCGCAATCTCAAAGAGTTCATCCTTAGAGAAATGAGACTGGATGTACTCATAACCGCTATCGGTCAGATAAATCGTATCTAACTTTTCCATCCATGCCGTCAGTTTCTCTAATGTATTGATATCCTCTTCATAGAGATAGGCTTTATTAGGGTATTCTTTGCAGTACACACCGAAGATAGTTTCCATCATCTTTTCCTCTCTGAATATTCGCTGCTGACTGAATTATATCAGTTTTCACATGAACTAGGTAGTCTATAAGAGTGAACTTTAAATTGAACTTTGGATTGAACTTTAAAGTGTACGAATCTTTTTTAGATCATATGGAATCCATATTTCTCATCAAACATCATGCAGATAGAGGACTTATCATAAGCGGAACCATCGAACACAAGGATGTCATCCTTGTGGAATTCTCCGCCAGGGATGCTTTCCTTTATGGATCCCATGATATTGTCGACTTCCTTAGCTTCTGTGATGAACTTCGTTTTCGTATCCCCGTCAGATAAAAGGATGGTGACTTTGCCCTGAAACAGAAAAGGAGGTTCTGCTTTGTCCTTATCATAATGTACGGCCTCAAATTCCGTTTCCTCCAGATGTTTTTTAGGAATCTCGACAGAGATCATACTCTTTGCTTCATCGATTGCATCCTCTTCATTCTCAGCAAGGACAAGAAGAAAGTTCTTCTGCCCTTTGAAAGTGAAAGTTACCTTGTACTGATTCTCCTTATCCGCAAGAAGGTTTCGATAGCCGTGCCCTTCTAATTCTTTGACATCGTCTTCATCCACTCTGAAAATCGGATCCATCGATTTCAGATAGACAAAACTCTTTCCCTTCTTATTGGTGTAATAGTATTTTCCGCGGATCATCTTTTTCAATAATTCACTCATTGTATTTCCTCCTTGAATCTCGCTCATATTTCATAGCTCTGCTAGGCTTGGACACTTCCAAACCTTTTGAAACGTTATCGTATTTATCTTTATCTTCACAAATAAAAATCCTTTTGCTCTTTGGAACCGATTATTCCAACATATTCTCTTTGCTAAATAAGGATGTCATTTTTTTAAACTATTCATCCTCTTCCTTGTATTCGGGGATCTCGATTTCATCAAGATATTTGCCAACAGTATTATTGATGAATCTATCGCTCTCTTCGATATTGGACATGACGAGGTGAGTGAGATACTGATAGATGTAATACTTGGTCGACTTCCTCATCTCAGTCAGCTCAAAGTATTCCATGCTGTCTGCATTGCTGGTGAGTTGTAAAACGGCATCGTCATTTTCATCACTGTTATCGAGAAGAGTATCCATGACACTCTTCTTCGACTTTATGAAGCAGGGGAAACCATCCGCTTCCGAGTTAGTGTAGAAGACTCGTTTTCCTTTCTCATCCTCTAACTCGACTTCACCGACCACTAAAGAGCCTCCACAGCAAGGACCGAATCCGGATTCGCCGCATTTATACTGGGCGCTTACAATTTTTAAATGTTTGATCTTGTTCATGATTTTCTTTCTTTTTCTTTCTTTTTTTGTTGTCTCATCCCTACTCGTCTTTTCAATTCACTATGGCGGAATTCCCATCTTGATTTCTTACCTCCTTGTAGGAAGATTCCAATCGTCACAGTGATAACCATTCAGTAGCAAGGATAGTGTCTTACTAATATTATAGTCATCCAAATAGCAGCCCATCACTTCTGGAAGAAACTGAGTCATGATCTCTTCTAGATTCTGATCGGTAATGATTCCGTTTGTATAACTTCTTAATCGCCATGCGAATTCCAGTGTGAAGAGGTGGAAGGACTGTTTCTCAAGTGGAAAGTTATACTTTCTTTTTCTTTCGATGCTTATCACAGCCATCTGATAGGATCTTTTGATCGATTCTGGAGTATTCTCACGGAACACATAGTCTTTCTTCTCATAGGAGTAGTGAAGATAGGTATCTCTGAAGTAGATTGGAAGAGAATGGAATTCGAGATGATAGTGATGGATTGGATAAGAGACTGAAATCTTAGTTAACTCATCTATCCCCACCTTCTCTTCTACTGGTGCAATAAGAGGTTCCTCGATATTTCTATAGTAAGCTCCTAAAAGTGCTCCCGTATAGAATCCATAGACATCCGTATCTTCTCCTAATTGATCTACCTGGTGAAGGCCGGATACAAATCCTGTCGAATGCATGAAAAGAGCAATCGAAATCTTGAGAAATCTCTCCTCAATAGGAAGCGGATCCATCTTGGATAGTTCATAGATAAGGGGAGTGTCACTACGAGCGTAATCTTTATAGAATTGCTTTACTCTTTTTCTTCGATAGCCGTGAAGCAGATAGTACATCATGTTGAAGAGGATTTCTCCTTCTTTTCTATGCTTTGCTTTAAGATGACGAAGCGTGCAGAATTCCTTTAATTCCTTTAAGCCTTTCTCATGATCCTTATCTAGATAGGATAAAGTCAGTGCAGCTAACGTAGGCAAGTAGGCGTTTTTCACATCGACAGAGACCAATGTTTCATTTGTTACATAGTGCTCCATCATCTCCTTCAGAGCAGAAGAGAGAGTAAGTTGACACACATTCTTGTCGTCTTTTCGATAGAGTGGAAAATGAATTCCGACCTGCAAGATTCTGTTCTTTCTGTCTCTTTTGTAATAGGACCCGGATAGTTCTCCAATCATAGGAGCGTAAAGCAGATTGTTTCTTTCCTGTTTCATTTTTATTTTCCTCTCTTTTCACTGTGGAAAGACTGGATGAATGTCCACATGTCGGATTCGGAAATATTCAGAATCACTTGCATTTTCACAAGCTGATCATAGCGCGGAGTCGACTTCTTTCTCTCCCAGTTCAGATAGCTTGTCTCTAACTCATCCAATATATTAGCCATCTTCTTCTGTGTGTAGCCTAAACTGAGCCGGTAGTTTTTCAAAGTCAGCATACCAGGGTCATAGCCTAAGACTTTTTTCATCTCGTCTCTTAGCCAAGTGGGATAGAAGCGATTCAGCGGAAATATCTTATCGGTATAGATCTGGTGGACTTCTTCCTTTTTGAATCCGTTTCTATGACAGTAGGAGATCATCTCATCGGATAAAGTGTTTGTGATGGAATTCTCTTTACAGTATTCATCGATTTTCGTCTTATACGTCTCTAAGTCTTCTCCTTCCTCGTTCTTGTTCAGAGCATTCTTCACCTCCTTTAGGATTTCCTCATAGGTAATCGTAAGTCTCTCTTCCATCTTTCTCTTTCTCCTTTCTTTTAGATTGCTTCCATCTCACAGGGATAATCTCGATAGAGATATCTCTTCGCTTTCCATTCGTAGAGACTTCTTTTGTATCTCGATTGACGATAGGCAGTGACTAACACTTCATTATCGGAGAAGACGAAGGTGTTCTCCGAATAGGCAATAATCTGGATTCTGTTATCCGTATCGTTGTTATTGGTGAGGATCCTTCTTCCTCTCTCCCATGCATTGAGCGCAATCCTTTCTCCTTTGTGGATGTTCTTGACATGAAGTCTTCCCTTCATTCTTGCTTTGGCGTGAGTTGTGATATGGATTGTCATATCTGTGTTCCTCTCGTTTCTGTCATCTTCTGATGGCGATAATATTTTGCCACCTCTAGATTTTGCCTTGTGAAACCAGTGGAACAAAAAAGCCTGATATACTCGTACTCATCGAGATGTATCAGGCTATTCGATATGGTAAAATGCTCCCAAAAAATGGAGGCGATATCTTGTGGCGGAGTAAAAGAAGGACGTTTTCGTTTACATTCTGACTAACTGATACCAGAAGTGACGCTTCCTCTCTTTTTCGGATAAAGAGTCAAGAAACTTCTCGTTATCTTCTATCAGTTTCTTATAGGTATTATAGGTGATGATGTCATCTATGTAATGCTCCTTTAGTAGGATTGAGACGAGTTCCTTATGTTCATTTGTCTTTGTGAAATTCTTAATCCAATCTCTTTCCTCTATGAGACTTCTCTTCTTCTCTTTTTCCATAGGAGGAATGATAAGGGAAGTATCATTTCTAAGATGGACTTGGTCCATTTTAAAATAATGTTCCGGTACGAGATTCGTCTTCTGGTATTTCCTTACGATGTCTTCCAATTCAACGAAGGAGATATCTTCGGACTGATAATAGACATAAAGCTGAGAGAAGATCCACATGCCATCTGTAATACCATGGGATTCGATATAATGGAGATAGAAATCCTTGATTCTCTTTTTGTGCTCATCTGAATGGGAAAAAGGAAGATAATTCTCTTTTCTGTATGCTTTGCTGTGATTAGCTAACTCAAGAGGAGTATAGAAAGAAAAGGAATCGCAGTAACCGAACATAACACTGTCTCCATCGATTGCATTTGTCGGATAGAAGATATCAAAAGGGACGATATAAAGTTCTGAAAGAGAGGATGACATCACAAAGTAGCAGTCTGCGATAGGCTCTTTTTTGATGAGCCGGCCAAAGGAAAGAGTAGAACTCTGATACGGATTCTCTTTGATCTTTTTCTGCTTCTCTAACTCCTTTTCTAATGTCTCTAAGGTAGAGACGAAATAATTCGGATGCCTCTCCTTTTTATGAAACTCTTCTAAAGCAAGAAGGTTTGGCCTAATGAAAGTCTCTACCTCCTCTTTTGAAGCAGAACAGAGGAAGGAATCAAAATTCCTTGAACAAGCTATGCATTCCATGATGCCTTCTCCTTCCTTTTATTGTAATCCAAGAGGAAATACCACATCTTCTCTTTGATCTTTTCTTCTGTGGCTTCAGAATCTGTTTCAAAATGAAGGTTTGTCAACTCATTAAAGACAGATAGAGGAATCTTATTATCGAGATAGTCATAGAAGACATAACGGACATTGCCGTGATATTTCTTTTCTAGTCTCTCCTTTTCAAAGGAGAGGACATTCTCCTTTGGGAAATGTTCAAAGTAATCCTTCATCAGATGAAGATTCATCTGATCAAGAGAATGGAAGAGGTCAGGAAGATAGCATTTCGAAAGAGTGAAGTAGCTTAGAAATTCTCCATAGAAGATCTGATAGTTCTGAAAGAGAGGATAGACTAGAGAATAAACTTCCTCTAAGGTAGTGACTTCTCTTGCGTTGATCTTTCTTCGGATAGAGAAGCGCACGTCATTCAAATCGACTCGATTGTAGTCTAGGTATCGTCTCTCTAATTCCTTTCCTGATTTTGTGACAGGATGAGAAAAGAGCTCCAATAGATTCGAGAATTGAAAAGGATCGATTCTGATAAAGGAATCATAATTAGACCATACTCTTTGAAGCGGAGTGTAGAAGGGAACGATATAGAATTCATCCTGTTTCGAATTGATGACAAAGTAGACGTAATCCTCTGGGAATACATGGAACAGTGAGGCGAAATCCAAGGTCAAGGAAGTATAAGGATGTTGTCTCCGAATCCTATTTTGAAAGAGTATCGATTCATCTAAAAACTCTTCAGAAGAAGAGAAAAGTCCTTCATACTGAAGACCTTTGTCCACCTCTCTTCTATGACGCAAGAAAGGGCGGAGAATCTCTTCGCATTCTTTCCGGTTGGCAGAGCAGAAGTAGTAGTCATGCTCCATAGAATAACTATAGCATTTCATCTTTATTTTCCTGTGTAATACAAAGACGCTTTCTTTCCATAATAGTGCTTCAGAGTCTTATCGATCTGATCGATGTCTCTTGGACTTCTCTTTTTCCGGAGGATACGAAGGAAGAGAGCGTCTTCTCTGTTGAATAGAGATAATCCGTATCCGAAGAATGCAAAGCAGGCTTTGGCCTCCTGTTCTGACATATCCAGAACCAGGACTAAATATTTCAGAGTCTGTTTGTAGGGCGCCTGACAGTAGTATTTGCTCGTACTCTTTTTATCGGTATGCGACCATTTGGAATGGTTGAGCCTTTTATGAGTGACCGCATAGAAGTTATCTCTTATCACTTTCAGAAAGGTCTTTTTGTCTAGGATCTTATCCTGTACGGAAGAGGAGATATAATCCTTGTTCTTTGTTCGAAGCTCAATATACTGATCGAAGTAATCGATATAATTCTCTACCTTCTTTTCGTTGATGATGACTTCCTTTCTTGTCAGATCCATCGCCAACCCGATATCTGGCTTTCCATCAAGGATACTCTCCTCTAGATATAGATGCTCTCCGAAATGAGGACGATGGGAATCATCCATTCGATAGAAATGGATCTCTTGCTTTTTTTCTTCTTTTGCATAGTTCTCAAAGAAGGATATCTGCATCGAAAGTAGACTTGTCTCATCAAATCCGTATTCGCTGATTCCGAATTGAGAGATGGCAATATTATGGTATAAGGATTTCGACAATTCATTCTTGATCTGAATGAGAAGAGATGGGATGATAGTATCTATCTTCTCTGGAATTGCATAGAGCCAGTAGGTGATATCACTATTGCTATCATAGAAATCATATCGTTTTCCAGGAGCCGGGTTTCCATCTGATATCTCTTTCTCTTTGCTTGGAAAGAAATCCCGAATCAAGGTCTGAATAAGAGGATCCTCTTTGTTCTTCGGAGTAATGTAAAGAGGAAGTATGATTAAATCACACACTGAGTCTAAGATGAAGGTGTTCTCAATCTTAAAGTTAATCATTCTTACCTGCCGTATTTCTTAGATAGCTTCTGGTTCCTTTCTTTTATTTCTCGGTAGTATCTTTTCTTGTTTGATCGATACGATGTGAGGAGATACAAACTCATGCTACTGATTTTATTTTGATGTTTAGTCAATCTATTTTTTAGTTAAATATTTTTGATTTTTTGAATGCTTGGCAGCAGTGGGCATTAATGCATTGGATTCTATTAAAGGTTTTAAAACCCTTTTAATAAAATTACTAGTGCTAGAATAGCCAATATAGGTTTGGATTTCTTCTCTTGTTCTTGCTGTATTTTCACAAAATTCTAAAATTTTCATATCATATGATCCCACGTTTTTTAACAGAGCTTTTTCATCATTTAATAAATCATATAGCGTAATCATAAAAAAATCGGAAGTATTTTTTAATGTAGGCATTTTAGCATTTGATTTTTCATAAACTTCATATATTTTCTTTAGACCGCTACCGCTTTTTTCCATAAGTCCCATTGTGCAAAAACAATTACATATAATTCTGTTTCTTCTAACGGATGGTATTGAAGTAAATTCATAGGAATCGGGTTCTTTATCTAATAGCCAGGATCCAGGAGATGAAATTTCAATTCTATCTTTATATATATCAACATCAACTTGGGTCCCATAGATAGAATAATCTCTATGAGCAAGAGCATTGACAACAGCTTCCCTTAACGCAATCTCAGGATAGGAATGAGTATCAAGCCTTGTTCCGTCCTTTAATTTAATAAAACCACTTTTCGAATTACGTTCAATAAAATCGATTGTATTTTCATATACATTGCACAAACATCCTTTAAACTCTTTTTTATCTATAACTTCATCCACACCTTTATTAAAACCATTCCAAAGTCTACAACTGACCAATGTGTCATCTGAATTATAAGAATCAGCAAACATATGAAGCCCTTCCGTTATTCTTCCGTCTTGATTCACTGCTTCTTCATTGATCAGCATTTTTAGCGTTGGTTCTTGATTATCATTTCGATATATTTTTGATAATCGATTAAATAAAGTGAACTTGTTTTTTTCGTATTGTGAATTTAGTACCTGTCCATCCATGCCAAACTTTCTTTTATTCATTTTAAGTATTTCATGAATACCAGCGGGAACAGACGCACCATTCTCTCTTATATAAACTTTTTCATTATAATTCCCTGCTTTGAATATGACCATTTCATTTACATAATCAACAAATATGGATAAAACATTTTTATCATTTTCGCATTTTATCGACTCGAATTTAACAGAAACATGCGGAAATATATATCTGTTTATAGTAAGCAGAACCAAATTTTTTGCCTCATCTATTTCTTGATTGTTCAATCCGACAACACAACCGTCATTCGTTATACCGACTAAAATATAACCGCTTGCTGTATTTGCATAAGCGACAATGCTTTTTGCCCATTTTTCGATTTTATCCTTATCGGAATCTAATTTCAGTTTGAATTCATAACTGCAATTTTCTAAATTATCGATTGGTACTAATTCGCTTATATACATAGTTACATCCTCAGAGTTTATTCAATTCTATATCTTATGTCCTATTATGTCAATATCTTATGTCCTACTTATGTCATCTTATGTCAAACATATCATCTGATTTGTAAAAACTCACAAATGTTATCCGATTATTGATTTCCCTAAAATTAGATGTGAAAGAATTCTTATACCTGCAAATTTATTATAATAAGTTTCTCATCCTTCCTTTTAAAGCATCAAATCCAACGAATCATCGACAGATAGGAAAAATCTGTTTTGTATTTCCAGGCAATAAGGTAAACTATATCCATAAGGATATAAGCCTGCTCCGGAAAGGAATACCGTATGAAAACAATTCAATTTGAATACGCTTATGCAAGTTATGAGATGATGGATGATGAAAAAGGGCTTTATTTAGATGCTCCTTCCTGGAACATGCTTTTTGATATCAGCTCGGAGGAAGTCAATAAGATCATCGAAGAGAAGGAGAAACTTCTCTCTCCTATCCGTCCTATCTTTATCGAGATCGAATATCTTCCCTATTACGATATCAATCTCCTTCTTTTTCATTCCTTAGAAAAGAATCCAGAGATTGCAGAAGAGATCTATAAAGCAATCAGAGATAAGGGCAAACTCGATTATATCGAAGAGAAACTTCTTCTTCCTTTAGAGAAACTCGATTCCCTGTCAGAGCCTAAGATCTTATGGAAAATTTTGGACGAGGTCTTCTATAGCATGAATAAGAAGAAAGAGAACACTTATTTAAGACATTGCAGATACTGTGATAGTATCGATTCCTCTGATGTCGATCAGGCTATTGAAGAACTGAAAAAGAGATATTCTCTTCCTACGGATTTCGGAGCATTCGAAGACTTCGATAAAGTCGATAAGACCTATATGGATGCCTTTATCGGCTTAGGGGAGGAAGTGAAGTCTTATGAATGGTATGGAGCAAAGCTGTTCTATCGTATCTGTGC
>CAVJZP010000031.1:0-20915 GCA_963654365.1 Oscillospiraceae bacterium | reverse complement strand
GATGTTAGGAGCGAATCTCCTCCACATCAAGCCGGAGATCTATGTCAACACCACAACAGGAACGATGTCCTCTGCCAAGAAGTACCGTGGACCGATGAAGAAGGTCGTATTGAACTATGTCGAAGATACTCTCGCCCAGTTCTCAACCCCGGACTTATCCTTAGTCTTCATCACCTATTCCACAGCGCCGGACGATGTCGTATCCGCCGTTACGGAAAGACTAAGACAAAGAGGATTCAAAGAGATCATCCCCACCCATGCTGGCGGAACAATCTCCTGCCACTGCGGTCCGCATTGCCTTGGAATCCTATATATCAACGACGGAAAAGAAGACTAGTCATCATAAAAAGCGCTCCCTATCGGAGCGTTTTTTAACCCTTCTTCATATCCGGTGTAACCGGTAGAACCATTCCGTAAGGCTCTTTTAAGGAGATATGAAGAGAAGAATCGACAATGATCCATAAGACCTTTTTGACAAAGGGCTTGGGTATCGATTTCTCTCCGTATCCATCCGTAAAGTAGATCAGGACCGAATTCCTATATTCCTTATGCTCGTTGAGATATTCGATGACAGGAGAAAAGGCGGTTCCCCCTCTTCCTTTTGCCATTGTAGGAATATCTTTCTTTGAACGGATTTTCTTCACCTCATGAATGGAGCTATCGCACTGAATCAGAGTCATCTCAAAGCCAAGGCTCTGCTTCAGTTTCAGAATCTGGCTTAAGGCCTTATCGATCTGTTCCTTATCCATGCTATAGGAAGTATCGATAGCGCAGACTAAACTTGCCTTTCGATCCGATAAGGTTCCGGATAAATCGCTTCGTAACGGCTGTCTTCTGTTGAGCCTCATATGGGTATGTCTTTTCCCATACGGCATTCCGCCTACGACATTGCGCAAAATCTTCTCCCAGTAGATCTTCTTCTCCTTTTTCAAAGTGACCTTCTCACTACCTTGACCGGGATCATCTCCTTTTTCTTTTCCGCTTTGGGAAGAGTTCATGTTCTGACGGAAAAGAAGCATGACATCCTTCTGCTCTTTCTCTGGGATGTCCTTTAAGGAATCCACGGAGAAATAGGAAGTCGCTTCCTCATCGATAGAGATGTCTTTCTTCTCCATTCTTATCGCCTGGTAGAAGGCGCGGCTTGTGAGATTCCCTTCGCTTTTTGCCAGGTCAGGAACCTCTTCAAAGGCCTTTTCAAAATAGCCGTCCTCGTCCTTTTGAAGGAGTGTCTGATTCCATTCCCTGTTCTGCTGATATAATTGCTTCAAGATGCCCTCTTTGAGTTTTATGACATTCTGATACTCTTCTTTTCCTTCCAAAAGAGGTAAAGGACTATTGACGTATTCCATCTGATAGAGAAGCAGTGTCATCAAGTCTTCCAAAGAGAGTTTGGAAAGCATAAAAGGCTGGTAGAAAAGGATCGAATATCCCGTATCGAATATCTGGATGAGACATCCTTCCTTCAGGGAATAATCCGGCCTTTTCTCTAGTCTTGCAAAATATTCATGGTAGGGATTCTTTGTGAGATAGAAATAAGCCGAGATCAGATCGAAAAGCTCCGAGTACTCCCTTTCTATCTCAATGAGCAGCTGCTCATTGAAAGCAGAGGAATACTCCTCGATGTCCGTATTGATCTTCGCTAATATCTCTCTTGGCTTCATAGACTATTCAAAGAAAGTATCCTTGAGAGTCTTGCTCTCCTGGAGGATAGGAAGAATCAGGTGCGTATTGATGTCGTGATAGATGCTCATGAAAGACTGTCCTCTTCTTGTCGTAGAGGCGGCAAAGTCATTGGCAAACTGTATCTTGGTCTTTCTATCGAGACACTTCAGAAAAAGCTTGATCTTGTTTTCGATCTTGACTAACAGGGACCAGTTACCCGATATCGTAGAAGAAAAATCGGAGAGGTAGTTTAAAATCTCAAGTCCAAGCTTGGATTTCTGCTCTATGGTCATATCGTTGATCTTTTCGAAGGTGTTCGATAACTTCTCATCATCGTTGATGAAATCGGCAAAGGAGACCTGGGAGACGACCTGCTGATAATATTCGAAGAATCTATCTCCGACTTCTTTTCCTAATTTCGCTTCTGCGATGACTTTGACATCGGACTTGACGGTCTTTGGATTATTCTCTGAGTCAGAGAAGAAGACTTTCGTCATATTGACCGATTTAAGGATAGTATCGAGCATATCATAGCCACGGGGAGAAGGTGTGGAAGCGACATCATCATCGAGTTCATCATCGGAGGCAAAAAGGTCGTTTCTATGTCCTTTGATGTATTCCTGGATGATTGGGGAAATCTCATTGTTCTTGGCGTAATTGAGGAAGTCGACGGAATTGCTCTTCACATCGAGTTTGATAAAGCGGTCGAGCTGAGCTGGATCCATCTCATTGGTCTGATAGGTAGAGGAGGAGTTGGCGGGGTTCATCGCACCGACAAAGAAGACCCACCAGGGGAAAACATAACCATTGACCGAACGGGTGAGAAGGATATTCATCAGTTCCTTATAGACCTGGGGATCGCTTCGATTGATCTCATCGAAGAAGACGATGACAGGCTGAATCTTTCCCTCTTTGAGAAGAGAGATTTTCTCTTCTGGTTTCAGATCATTGTCGTTATAGCGGTTGATGTCTCCTTTTAAGGAATCCGGATCACTGTTAGAATGATTCTTCAGATAGATTTCCTTTTCCTTGTTCTGAATCCGTTCTACGACATAGTAGGGAAGGAAGCGGAACGAAATCTTCCCTTTCTCATCCATATACTGGTAAGGAAGGCCCGTGATTTCTCCTTCCTTCAAGGAACCGCCTTCTACCGTCAAGAGGATACCATTCAGATCATCGGCTACCTGCTTCACCAACATGGATTTACCGATTCCATGACGTCCAGAAAGAAGGGGAGTAAGAGAGAGTCCTCTCTTCTCAACGGCAAGATTGGCTAAGACGACACGTTTGACGATTCTTTTCGCATCTGAGATTTTGATCATGTTACCTCCAAAAAGCGGATAAATTATTTTACTCCAAAACCATTCCAAATCCTAGTGTGCAGAAACGGATAGAAAAATATGTTCTGGAAGCTGTTCTTTCCTACCGATAATCAAACAAGAATCATAAGGCAGAGATGCCTGAAAAAGGAGGAATTTCCATAGGAGCATACTAGATAAGGCAAGCCGTGATTTCTATAAAAACTTTCGTGATAAGGAGCGAATGAAAGGCGTTGATGAACATAAGAAAGAAGTAGTAAAGTGATATAAATCAGGGGCTGAACATGGTAATGCAGTTGCACAATATGGGCTTGGTCAATGTTACTACTATGGTTATGGAGTGAAAAAAATAATGAAGAGGCGGCACTATGGTTCCATAAGGCTGCCAAGAAAGGTATCTGTTTATTCTTGTAACTTCTTGTGATAAAGAAACCATCCTGGCGCCAAGCAGAAGAACCATTATCTTGATAAACACTAAATAACCAATTTTAATCTACAAACCAAAAGGGGCACGTTCCTGCCCCTTTTGTCTTAGTCTTTTACTTCTCTTGTCTTACCATCTTTCAGAGATAAGAGGACCATCCGGATATTTGCCTTATCCGTATGGAAGATCTTAGAGATATTATCTCGATAGATCTTCAGCTGTCTATCGTATTCCTCATGATCGATATTGCTTGTCTTATAGTCAACAATCGTATAGTGGTTATCTTTTCTGATCAATAAGTCGATGCTTCCATAGGTCGATAATTCTTCGTCATAGTAAGTATATTCTTTACTTACCATCGATTCTTCGACATGACTGAATAGAGGTAAAGAGAGGATATCGTCGATCTTTCTTCTGTCTTTCTCTTTCTTGATGAAGGAGGTATCCCGGGTTGTAAACGAGACAAGCTCCAAATACCGGTGAAGACGAATACCGCGCTCTAAGGCCTTAGAGACATCATCCTCCTCGTCTCTCATCGACATCGAGGCTCGATGATGTTCTTTCTTTTCTAACTGGACTTCTGTATCCGAATTCTCCATTCTCTGATAGCCATCGACAGTCTTATCTTTCGTTGGATCATCCAGTATGATCTCACTCTCTCTTTTTCCGTTTACGGAGGATAAGGATATCATCTCATGAAGATCAGGATATCCGTCCTCTTTGTAATAGGATATTTCTGTCATCTGAGAAGAGGAAGTCTCCAAGAAGAGATAGTAGGGAAGAAGGCCAACGGCCAATTTGATCGGCTTCTGCTCTTTTGTCATATTCTTGAGGCTATAAGGGACAAGGGACTCACTCTCCGCTTTCAATTGCTTACCGAATTCGATGAGTTTCTTTTCCCAGTCTTCCTCCGACAAGGATTCCTCTTCTTCATCATCGTAGTCAGAGCTATTATCATCATCGTCACTCGCTTCCTCTTCCTCCTCTTCTTCATCATCCACAGTGATTTCCTCTTTCTTTGTCTTCATCTTGTTGAGGAAGTCATCAAAAGTATGGACGGTTTCATCCTGGGTATACATACAAGCGAGCTGATCCAACGTGAAGTCGGTGTATTCGTATTTTGCTTTCAAATCGTCATAGACTACCTTCAGCATCAATTCGATCAGCTTATCGAGATTCGAATTCAGCGTCTCTTTGAGATAATCAACAACCCCTTTATAATACTTGAAATCGTTATCGGTTTTAAAGTCAGGACGATCATACTTCATATGGAAATCCATGACTGCTTTCACAAAAGCATCATATCTTTTTATCTGCTCTTTCGGGCAGAGTCTTTCGATATAAGGAAGGACATTAGAAGAGAACTTCTTCACATGAGGAATATAGGCTAACATTCCGTATAGATTCTCTTGGTTCTTGGCTGATTTCTCACTGGGTAGCGGATTGCCGACGATGACAAGAGCGTTCTTGGCACGGGTAAGAGCGACATAGACTAATCGGACATGCTCATCTCTTTCCGGATCTTTGTCATCTCTCTTATAGAGGAAGTAAGGCATAGTAAGGTAAGGATAATCAGAAGGCCGAACGGAGGGCGTATCCTCTTTCATTTCCTCTTTTCCAAAACCGCTATAATCCGGAAGTAGGATTCCGTATTCCAAGGAGAAGTCATAATCCGGTTTGGACATCGTAGGAGTTTTAGAGCGGTTATTGAAAGAGACGGGCATATAGACGATTTCTCTTTCCAAGCCTTTTGAGGCATGGATTGTCATCAGGTCAACCGCATTCTCCTGTTGGATCAGAGTGTCAGAACTGAGCACTACCTTATACTTATCCATGTTGCGGAAGCGGAGGACAAATTCGGAGAGCCCCTCTTGCATGTTCTCCCCGTTGATGATCATCTGGTGAAGCGATTCGATCTTGCTGACATTGTCTTCGACATTGCCGATGAGATAGAGTTTGTCGATGATATGGAAAGTGCTCAAAAGATCGACATAGATATGGTCAAAGGATTCACCCCTATGGTCCTGAATAAAGGAGTCAATAGTCTTGAAGATCTCATCCTCATAGATACGTTTCAAAGAGCGGACCATGACACCATCTTTCTCTTCCTTATAGGTAAGAAGAGAGTAAATCTTATCATCATCATAGCGATAGATATAGCTTCTGGCGATGGATGCGAAAAGATGATAGATATCCGCTTCTTTCTGATTCATCCTACTATCTAGCAAAGTCACCAAAGACTGAATGAGGAGAATCGGATCAATGCTCTTCAAGTCAGATTTTGCGATGTTGTTGAGCGGGATTCCGTTCTCTTTGAACAGCTGCTGATAGATGGAATATCCGCCTTTGGTTCTGACCAGGATGCAGAAATCCGAATACCGCATCTTTCTTGGGCCATCCTTATCGAGAATGGTTTCTGTCTCCATCCTCTTTTTGATATCGGCAATGATGGCTAAGCACTCATTTCTCTTCCTATCCTTTCCCGTCTCTTTTCTGGCAACAGGATAGAGAAGCCTTTTGATTCCAAACCCTTCTTTTCTGACCATATCCTTCTCTCCGCCCCGTCCGGAGACTAATTGCTGAAGAGGATCCAGATAATGGATATCTCCATGGTCCTTAGTCATATAGCGGTCAAAGATATAGTTGATGTCATCGAGTACCGCCTTCTGTGAACGGTAGTTGGTGTTCATGGCGATGACATAGTGCTCTAGACTCGGTGAAGAATACTCTTCGATTCTCTTGTTGAAGAGAGCAACATTGGAATTTCGAAAGCCGTAGATGGACTGTTTGGCATCCCCGACACAGAAGAGATGTGCTCTGCCTTTGTCGCTTTTTCTCTCTTTCATCAAGGCGGAGAGGAATGCTTCCTGAAGATCATTCGTATCCTGATATTCGTCGATCATGATAAAGCGGAACTGCTCACGGATATCATCCGCGATATCCGAGAATTCCTCTTCCTGTAACAGTCTTAAAGCCATGATGGAGATAGAGGAGAAGGTGAAAGAGTTGCTTCTTCTTTCGTATTCCTTGACCATCTCTCTTAATTCCTCTTCCATCTCTAAGAATAAAGCGACATCCTCTTTCTGATCGAGAAGTCTCTGATAGTCTCTTTCCTTATCCAAAAGGAGAATCGATTCCGGCAATAGACAGGAAGCGAGGCTCGTTCTTGCCTTCTTGCTGTTTTCTCTGCTTCCTTTTTTACCGTTGAAAAAGTCCGGATATTTGCTTTTAGCCGACTGTAAGAATGCAAACAGTGCTTCGTCATCTGTACTATCCAAAGCATCGACAAGTTCATCATAGATGGATGCAAAGAAGGGATCAGAGAAGGTGCAGTTTTTATAATCAGCGTGGAAGGAGTCGAGGTTATCCAAAGCGCGGATTTTAAGATAGAGATCCGAATCATCCCCATTAGCAAAACCGTCCTTTAGCTTCTTATCCGTACCATCGTAGTAATCGGACAAAGACAAACCTACCTTGATCTCATTTCGTAAAACAGTAGCGTAACGGTGTCTCATCTCTTCATACTTTTCTCTTGTGAGATAGCGGGAGTCATAATTCTGAATGAAGTCGAGTCTGTCTTGCGTAAGCATCGAGTCAAGTCTATCGTATAAATCTAAAACGACATCCTTGGATTTCTTGTCATCGATGAGATTGTATTTGACTAAGACTCTTTTCATCCTCTCCTTGTCATCTTTATAGTGGCGGTTAAAGACCTCATCGAGGAATTCTCTCTTCTTGGCATCAAGAATGGATTCATCCATGTTGTTGATCTTATCGGAGAGATGAAGTCTTCCTGCATATTTCGTGACAAGATAAAGAGAAAAAGAGTCGAATGTCTGAATATGAGCAGATACCATTTCATCAGCAAAGGGTGAATTGTTCTGTTGGAACTGACGGATGATCCTCTCTTTCATCTCATGGGCTGCGTTATTGGTAAAGGTGAGAACCAAAAGTTCAGAAGGCTTGATGTCTCCTCTTTTTACCATCTCGAAGATCTTCAAAGACAGCGTAAAAGTCTTGCCAGATCCAGCTCCGGCTGAGACGATGACGTCTTCCAGGCTTGTCGCATCGATAGCTTTCTTTTGATTGGGATTGGGTCCGCTCATTCTTTCTTTCCTCCCTTCACGATATAGGGTTTCATATGCTGTTTCACAAGAGTTGCCGTATGGACGGTGTCACGCGAGCGATGGTAACAGATATCTTTATAAAGACAATTCGTACAGACAAGATCATCGCTTTCCCCTTTCTTAAGGTCTCTTTGCTTGGGAGCGATAGGATATTCGTTCCTCTCCATGGCGTGAATGACACGAAGTGAAATATCGATGGATTCCTGTATGATGTCTTTCAAAGGATGATAGTACTCATTCTCTCCAGTGCCGGCATGAAGGGTATAACTTCCATCCATGTTCTCTTCCATCTTGAAATCAAAGAAGGAAGGAAGATTGATCTCTTTCACTTTGTCCTTCTTCTTCTCCCTATAGTATTCGCTATTCAAGGATAACTTGTAATCCGGATCGATGGATAAGCATCCTTTTGTCTTCAGATAGGCTTTTGCATCATCATAGGAAAGGTAGTCTTTGTTCTTAGAAAAGGCAGCCTTAATCGATGAAGGATAGACGTGCTGTATTCCAAATCCGGAGAAAAGGACTTCGCTATCTTCATCCTCTAGATTCAATAGGGAAGGATCCTCTAAAAGAGCGTATGCGTATAAGGGTAGCTGAATCGACTTTCCTAAGAAGCAGAGCCTGTCATCGAATTCCTCTTTTCCGCTCTTATAATCGATGATGGTATAGAATGTCTTCCCTAACGATAGGACCTTGGTTGTAAGCACCTTATCGACGATTCCCTTAAAAGGATACTTCTTCCCGTCTTTGTCGACGATGGAATAGCGGATATCGATCTCGTAATCCTTCTCATCACGGATGACATCCGCATGGGACATCTCCTCATTCTCATTCAAGAGCAGGCGGAGAATCAGCCTCATCCAATGTTCGACAATACAGTAGAAGACTTCCTGTCTCTCATCGAATTCAGCATTGTCGTTTTTCAGTATCTCAATAAACTTCTCTTTTCCCTTTTTCAGTGTCTCTTCGACATCGAAGGAGGGATGATAGATGTTCTCCATAAAGGAGTGAAGCAGAATTCCAAAATACATGCGCTGTCTGTCTTCACCCAAAGAGGGGATGACCTTCCTCATCAGATACTGGAAAGGACAGGAGGAATACTGTTCAATCTTCGAGATAGAGTAGATGGGACTTGTCACCATCTTTCCTTTGATTCCAGTAAAGGAATTGTCATACGAATTGAATTCGTCTCTCTTCTCTGTCACAAACTGCTTGTCGAGCTGATAGGAGAGATAGATCTTTCTGCTCTCTTCAGTGAAGGCGCCATCAAAATACTCTTTCTTCGTGATATCGATCTTTCTGATCGCATCCTTTAACTGATAATCAGAGATGAACTGAGAATCAAAGATATGGTCAGAGAGATGCTGCGTAACTCTCGATAAGAGGCGGATATTGGAATAGAAGAGATAATTTCTCTTTTTCCTTCTGTCTAAAAGCGTCTCATCATACGAGGTATTGCATGACAATTCCTTGAGCTGTTCATCAGAAAAGACACTCTTGTTCTGATATTCCTTGTAGAAGACATCATAGGTGAAGTCCATGACATAGACTTCTTTCTTCGGTTCGAGATCAAACCTTGTCGTAAAGATATTGTCAAATCCATTCTCTTCCGCTGTCGTTTTCAAAGAAGAGACGATTTCAAGAAGATTCGAATAGGCAAAATCAAAATCCAAGGAAGAAAGATGATAGTCTTCCACAATCTGAATCAAAGAACAGAAATCCGGATTTTTCTTTTCCTCTTCCGTAAAGAGGAAAGACTTCGTATCGTAAATATTTCGGATCTTGTCCTTGACGGAGGTAAGGCTAAGATAGGTGATGGAAGGGTTGAATCCTATCGATAACGAGAAGAGCTTCGATACGCTTCGAATATAGAATTCCTCTTTCTCATCACTGATGAGAACTTTGATCATGTTTTTCTTCTTTTCATCGGAAAGATACTCTTTTCTCAGTTTGGAGAAAAGATAGAAATACTGCTGAAAACGGTTAGGAAAATAATAGATAGGGACATCCCTCTTCAAAGAGTCTCCATCGTGAAGAGGAAGGATTCCAAGATCCTTCAGTTCAATATCGATGACTTCAAGTTGCTTTCTTCTGAAAAGGGAGTGAAGCTGTTTATCCTCTTTCAATTCAAGAAGATAGATTTTCTTGCCTTTGAAAGTGATTTCGGCTAAGTCATCCTCCTCGATGAAACGGGAGTGAAGTTCTTTATACAATTCCTGAAGTTTTTCAGACTTCGAATTATCCGCAAGGCGAAGGATCTTCATATACTGCTTAGCAGTAGAATAATCCATCCTTTTCTCATAGACCAAATAGGGAAGAGGACTCTCCTTATAGGAAAAAGAGAGAGAGTCAATCGCTTCGGAGACTTCCATGATCTTAAAGGAAAGAGAAGGAATTTCGTTCTTCTTCCTGTAGAGCAAAGAGAGATAGTCTTTGTCTGTTACGATGATGGAATTCTCAATTTCTTCAATGTTCATATTCGCCCTCCTAACACCTTGCCCTGATAGCATTATTATAATACAAAATATGATGCACCATTATTGGTACATCATATCATTTTCTAGAAAGAAACCATCACACAGCCTTCTAAGGCGTAATAGGAATTGATCAGAGAATTATCGCGAAGGATGATCTCCTTGAAGTGGAACTTCTCCTTGATGAGTTCCATGATCTCTTTTGCCTTAGCAGGATTGAGCGTATGAGAAATAATGCAGATCTTATCGGTCGTATGGGAGCAGAATTTCTCGATGTTGGCAAGAAGTCTTTTCACCGTTCCTTCAATCGTTCTCACCTTCTCCTGAATACGGATTTCACCGCCTTTGCAGATGCCTAGCGGCTTGATCTTGAGAATGGAAGCAATCGAGGCAACTAGCTTAGAGACACGACCGGTACGGATCAAGGAGTCATAGCGGTCGATGATAAAGAGAATGTTGAATTCATCTCTGGACTCTTCCAATATCTTTCCAATCTCTTCGAAGTCTTTTCCTTCATGGATCAAAGAGACGGCTTTCCTTGCCAATAATTCAATGACTCCGCAGTCGGACATCGTATCCATGACAAAGACAGAAGAGGGATCTTCTGCCATCGTCTTGGCAAGACAGGCTGCATTATAAGAGCCGCTGACTTTGTGGGAGATGGTTAGGACAATATACTTGTCAGCCCCCTTCATCTCTTCTAAGAATGCCTGCGGGCTTGGGCAGGAAGTGGTCGATGTGACCTTCTTCTCGTTCTGAACTGCCTTGATGATGGCAGATAAATCGTTATGGCCATCATCGACGTAATCGACATCGTTCAGCCTCAGTGTCAAAGGTACGACTGAGAGAGCAACATCCTCTGCCAATTTGTCTCCAGGAATGAGATTGCTCATCGAGTCGACAATGATTTTGTACTTCATTCTGTATCCTCCAAAATAACGGATGCTTTTCCATAGTTAATGGATGGAAAATTAAAAAAAGCATCTTTTATGAATAGCACGTTTTCCTTCCTTGACGTATCATTGAGGAGAAAAAGGAAGCCAAGGAAATGATTTCGCCGGGAAGATTGTATAATAAACAGACAGGAAAGAAAAGGAAAAAAGGACTGTTCGAACAATTCAGAAGGAATCTTGAACAGCCCTTGAATATTTATTGGATTTCTTTTCCGATGGAAAAGGCGGAAGCCACTTTTCTGCCGATGAGTCGATAGGAGTGATCGGCTGAATTATAGCTTACAAACTCACACTTATCGATATCAAGATTGCCCTTTTCATCGAGATAGTCATCATCGACAGAGATGGAGACAATCTTTCCGTAGACGACGAAGTCAGAATTTGTCTCATCGATACGCTCTAACATGCAGAGCAAGGAGACAGGATATTCATCGATGATAGGAGCGTGAAGCGTTCTCTCTTCATGAACGTGAAGGCCGCTCCTTTCAAACTTGTCCTTCACATCATTTTCGCTCACAAGGCCGAAATAATCCGCCTCCTTTATATGATTTTTTGTCGCAAAGGCGACAGTGAAGCACTTCTCGCGGAGAATATTTTCGCTGGTCTTATGGTCCTTGGTAAGTTCTAAAAGGATGACATTCGTGTCTTCTAAGGTTCCCCAGGCCGCATTCATCGTATCGACGCTTCCATCCTCATTATAGGTAGAGATGAGAAGGACTGGCATCGGGAAGAGAAGATTCTTTTTGTTTACTAGTGTATGCATGATTCACCTCAGTCCGCTAAGGTTCCGAAAGGATCCCAAGGAGATAATATGACCGGTTTCTTCTTCAGTGCCTCTTTCTCCTTTTCACTAAGATATTTGCTCTTGATGGCAGCCTGATAGACAAAGTTTCTGAAGAAGGCTTCACTCATCACATAATAGCCTCTGACACCAGCCTTTTCGCCCCAGGAGTTCTCAATCTTCCATCTCACTGGCTTTCCGTCTCTGAGGTCCACTCCAGTGATGACCATGGCATGGTTCATCGCAGAATGATAAAAGTCGAGCATATCCTTCTTGTCAAAGACAAGATCGAGTCCGAAGGGGGTCTCATAGTCAAAGGATTCATTGTCCCAGACGCCGGCAACTCTGTCTCCGAAATAGGAGACATCGCTTCCAAACCAGACGATTTCCTTGTTCTCTAACTGCTCGATGATCAGCTCTTCCAAGCGTTCCATCGGGAGATTGAGATGGGTAATCGGTTTTCCCTCATAGACATTTCCGACAAGTTCAATATTGTAAGTCTGATAGAATTCCTTATCCGTTGTCGGAGCATTGATCAAAGAGACATATTCATCGATTTCCTCTCCGACATACTTGTCGAAGAACGATTTCGGAGTGAGATCCTTCTCTAAATGGTATTTTCCTTCGCTATCGGTGTATTCAAAATCGAACTTTGTCGGAGGAACGCCGAAGGAAGAGGTGAAAAGGGCATAGATTTTCTTCATATATTCGCCCTTCAGTTCATGTAAAGCATCGATGCCTTTCTCTTTGTTCTTATAGACTTCCGAGGCGAACTTTCTTAAAGCGGCATTGGCAAGCTGAGAAGAGGCGTGGGTGGAATTGCTCTGTTTTGTCTCCGGGAATGCTGCTTTAGGGACGATGCCGTACTTCTTGACGAGGTCGACATACATATCCCACTGTCCGCCGTCTCCGACACCCGGAGCAAGAAGAAAGTTCATCTTTCTGCTATCCTTCTCTTCGCCCTTTAAGACAAGGTCGATGACATTCTCCATGTAATAGTTGTACTTTTCGAGCTTGTCGAAGTAGGAGATATAGTTCTGAGAGATTTCAAAACGGTCCTTGATCCCTAACTTCTTGGCGATGATCTCGCGTAAGACTGTGGAAGCGGAGAAAATCCAGCATCTTCCCGATCTCTGCTGATCACAGACCGGCAACGTCGGAATATCGACAGAGAAAGTAAACTGAGTGTTGTGCGTATCGAGGCTAGAGATGACATCAGGCATCTCGACTTTCGAAAGCATGTGACGGATCACCGTATTCTTCTTATCGGCCAAATAGCCATCTTTGACTTCATTGAGTTCTTCGATTGTAATTTCTTTTTTCATGTTAGATTGCACCTTTCAATAGTTAGTATACGCTAATTTTCTAAAATTGCTACATCACAGAATCCAGATCTTCGACAAGATAGGTCGGTCTTTCAAAGCCAATAGATTTCATGACCTCCTCTTTTTTCACTTCGCCGGATAAGACACAGATCGTCGTGACAAGGGCATGATTCCCGCTTGCGATATCGGTATAAAGACGGTCACCGATGACAACCGTATCCTCTTTTCGGTATCCGGCCTTCTTCATGGCAAGCTCTGCCATGCGGCTGGAGGGTTTGCCGATAAAGATCGGCTTCCTTCCTGTTGCCTTCTCATAGCCAAAGCACATCGTTCCGCAGTCAGGAACATAGCCCCATTCAGTAGGACATACCCAGTCAGGATTGGTGGCAAAGTAGGGAATATCTGGATGAGAGGTAAGCATTTTGCAGGTCGCTATCATCTTCTCCATCGTCAGTTCGGAATCGAATCCGACTAAGATTGCAACTGCCCTATCATCATATTCCTCTGTCACATTCAGACCGAAGTCCATCAGTTCCTTGACAAAGGATCTCGTTCCCTGAACATAGAGAAGAGAAGAGCCAAACTTTTCCTTCATCAGAAGTTCGCTCGCCTGGGATGAGGTAAAGAAGTCCTCCTTTGTGACATCCTGAATTCCCAGCTGATGAAGTTTATCGACATAGCTCTCTACAGACTTGGAGGAATTGTTGGTGATGAAGAGATATCTACCTCCTTTCTCCTTTACACGGGATAAGAAAGGAAGAGTACAGGGAAAGAGAGAATCCCCTAAATAGATCGTCCCATCCATATCGAGCAGATAGAGATGCTTTTCCTTTAACGGTGATAAGTCGTGTCCAAATAAATCAGTCATGGAAATATCTTATCATGAAAGGGATACCAAGAGGAATTTTGTTCATGAAATTGTAAAGGATTTTAACTATCTGTTCAAGAAAGTCGGAAAAACCTAGCAATTGAAAATAGGGTGCGTTAAGATAGTCTTAGTGAGGAAAAAAACTATGGAAAACACACCAAACGGCTCTGAAAAGCCACTAAAGCTTAACTATAAGCGAATCTTCCTGATCGGTTTTGCCTTTTTCGGAATTCTGCTTCTCTGGCAGGTCTATGACTCCTGGTGCCCGACCTTCTTAAGCGAAGCTTTTAAGAAAGCGCTTCACACGGACAATGAGAACGAGGTCCAGTACCTTGTCGGCATCATGATGGCATTAGACAATCTTGCTGCCTTGATCCTTCTTCCTATCTTTGGACATCTCTCTGACAAGACCCACACCAAGATCGGCAAGCGTATGCCATACATCTTGATCGGCACCTTTGTCAGCGCAGTCGCATTCCCCTTCATTCCGCTCTTCTTCTACTACAACAACTTAGTGGGCATGCTGATCATGATGTTCATCGTCGTCAACTTTGCGATGATGTACCGCAATCCAGCTGTCGCCTTGATGCCGGATATCACCCCGAAGCCCTTGCGTTCGAAAGCAAACGGCATCATCAACATCATGGGATATATCGGCGGATTCTTCGCTACGGTTGTCGGCATGGTCTTCGTCCTCTCCGAATATTTAGGAACCAACGGAAAGAATACCTGGGCGACCGGCAATGTCTGGGCCATTGAGGCTCCTTTCCTTATCGCGAGTGTATTGATGGTCCTTTCTGCTTTAGTCCTCTTCTTCACCATCAAGGAGAACAAGATTGCAGAAGAGATGAAGGATGAGATGAGAAGAGGCGAAGAGATGGCGGAAGTCGTCACCAAAGTCGAAGAGGAAGGTCCGATGAGCAAAGCCAACAAAACGATGCTCTTCCTCATTCTCGGTGCTGAATTCTTCTGGTTCATGGCCGATAACGGCATCGGAACTTTCATGGGTAACTACACCATCTACTATCTTGGCGCCTCAACCCGTTCCAACTCGTTGAATGTCATCATGGGCGGCATCGGTTCTGTCTTAGGCTTTGCCCTAGGCGGCATCATCGCTTCCAAGATGGGAAGAAAATGGACTTTGGTCTCCGGTTTATCCCTCACGCTTGCTTCTTATGTCGTCTGGACGATCCTTACCTTTACCATCCTCAAGGATTCTGCCGGTGCGGGAACCTTCCCTTGGCAGATCTATGTCATCTGGTTCATCAAAGGTCTCGGCATGTCTTTGGTTCATGTCAACTCCTTCCCGATGGTTGTTGAGCTCTGTCCTTCGAGCAAAATCGGGCGTTTCACAGGCTACTACTACGCTTCCTCCATGGCAGCACAGACCATCACTCCTGTCCTTTTAGGACTTCTCCTTCTCAATCCCTCCATCTTCAACTTCGGTTACCTTCCCATCTATGCCCTTATCTGCCTGACCATCTCCTTAGTCATCTTCCTTTTCATCCCGAACGTCAAAAATAAGAAGACTTCTATCGCAAAAGGATTGGAAGCTTTCGACCAAGAGGATTAAAATAGTATTGGTTAGGAGAATCCATCAACATGAAAAAGCAGAAATTCATTGAAAACATTTCACCCTCATTCCAGTGCGGCATCTGCCACAGAGGACTTCATAACGAAGAGTTCACCGAAAACGGTATGAACGCCTTCCTCAACGCCAAGAAGAACCATATGGCAATCGAACTCGATATCCATCTCACGAAGGATAACGATCTCATCGTCTGCCACGACTCTGATCTCATCCGTACCACTGGAAAGCCTGGCATCATTGAAGACATGACGGCAAAGGAGATCAAAGAGAACTACCGTTTAAGAGACGGTGAGGAGATTTCGACTCTAAGAGAAGTCATGGATGCCATCAACGAGGAAGTCGGAATCGTCATCGAACTCAAGGTCTGGAGGAAGAATTACAAGGCGCTTGCCAAGCGCTTAAAGGAAGAGCTGAAGACAGTCAAAGACAAAAAGAACTACATTCTCATCTCCTTTGATCCGCGTGCCTTGACTCCGTTTAAGAATTCAGGCTTCATGAGACAGCTCCTTCTTGTCGCCAACGGAAAATACAAGGCGATCTACTTCTTCCGTCATCTCTTTGAAAGCATCGATATCGATTATCACGCCTTGGACGAGAAGAAGCTCAAACGCTATCACAAGAAGCATTACATCAATGCCTGGACGATTGAATCCAAAGAGGAGTTAGATAAGATCAAGGATCTCTGCGATGTTGTGACCTTCCAATACATCGAACCGGAATTTGTAAAAGATACAATGAAAAAGAAATAGGAGGCAATTATGGACGAAAGAAATGAGGACTTATACGAAACACGGACAAACCTACTCAGCTGTGACAACATGGTGGACTATTTTTGGCGCAAGTGCGATCGTAACTCCTATCCTTTCAAGCCCAACAGTGCCTGCGACATTCAGACCGTCGAAATCGATACCGACCGTCAGTACGGAAAAGATATCCTCTCTTCCTATACGATCAGCGACAAGGATCTCAAGAATTCCGGAATCAAGAACGGAAACGAATACAATTTTGACCGTGTCGGATTCAAGACTCTCGACTTCAATAAGAACATGCTGACGTATGGAGAACTCTTCCTCGTCTATAAACCGGACAGGAAGTGGTACTCTCTCTTCCTACTAGAAAACAAGTCGGATGAGAAACCGACTCTGACTCTTCTGATGAGAGTCAAGCAGAAAGTCTCGCTCTTCGGATCCTTCCAGAACGAGATGATCACCTTCTATTGATCTTCTAAGCCATCGCAAGATGGCTTTTTTGATGTAAAGACTAGGAATGCATTAAAACCTACTTAAAAAGGTCTGACCAATCTCAGACCTTTTTCAGAAGTTGATTGTGATTAAGACGCGTACTGAGGATTAAGCTTAGAGGAGAAGACACGGATACAAGCAGCAGGGCGAGGCTCATTGTTCCAATTGAGTTCATTGCCAATAGAGATTTTATAATCTCCTTTCTCGTAGAGATCATATCCCTTACTATCCTTTTCGCTCGTCAGGACATATCCTTTTTCGACAAGGAGCGCTTTGTAGTCGGAGATGAATTTCGTAGCAATGGAAGAAACGGAATCATCGACTGCGTAAGTACGAAGAACCGCATTGCTTACATTTCCGTCGCTGTCTCTTTCCATCTCGACATAGTCGCTATAACCGGGCTCATAATAGAGGAAGGGAACCGCATCATAGATGTTCCAGGCCTTCATCTCTTTTGCAAGGTTAGGATAAGCTTCCTCAAAGGAAGTAGGAACCTTCGGTTCAACTGCCTTGGAGAAGTCGATGTCGACCGTAGAAGAAGAGAAGGAAGAATAATCGATAGAAAGATTGTATTCCTGTTCTCCGTCAGTCATCTTTCCTTTTGCCTGTGTGATATGATTTTCACTATCGAGAACGATGGTTCCGTCTCCGACATAGGTGTGAAGGAGAGTCCACGCAGTAGGAAGATAGGAGCAGTAGGAGAGGAAGAGGGCATTCTCTCCTCTAGAGACATAGGTGTTCTCTGTCTCTGTCTTTACAAAGATTTCCGGAGCGAAGTCAAAAGTCGGATAACGGTTGATTGTCTTTCCCGTGGAATCACTTCCGTCAAACGGAGTCGTATGCTTCTTTGTCACGGTTGTGACATTCGTCTTATCATCGTGCTCATATTCGTAATAGGTTCCGTCTTCTAGCTTATGGACACCCGTATGAGACAAGATTTCACCGCCCGTGGAAGAGACGATATCGATTGTATCCTCCGTATAGGTATAAGTCATCGTCTCTGTCGCGCTTCCTGTGAGTTTTCTAGTAGCTGTGGCTTTGTAATTCTTCAAGGATGCCATATTGGAAATCGCAGAAGAGATACAATCGTGATAGCTTTCATGCTCGTATTTTGCCAAGTGATCGATTGTTGCTGTATTCTGAAGCGAGATTTTAGAAGAGATCTTCATTCCGTACTTGGCAGTGAGAAAATCGGTATCGGATGTGTTTCCTTTGTAAGGATCAACGACGATTTCCAAAGTATCGATCTTACCATCTTTTAAAGTAAAATAGAGATCATCGGTAGACATATCCTGCTGAAAGAGGTTCAGACAGATCTGAGAGGCCGTCTCATATCCGCCAACAAAGTGATAGGTCTTTCCATCATCGAAAGAGACAAAGTCACTGGCTTTGACAGAAGAGGAATATCCTAGATAGTTGAAATAAGGAGATGCTTCCCAGTACATCGTTTCCCCATCGGTATTGGAAAGGCGCTCTTTTCTGATGTTGTTCTGGAAGTCGAGGTATTCGTTTGCCAAGTATCTTCCATCTCTTACATATTTCTTGGTATAGGTCTTTCCTTTTTCATCCGTTGCCTCAATCTGATAGGCGTCGGTAAGATTATCCGAGAGACCATTGGACTGGTCTTCATTCTCTTCAAAAATCGTGATGACCTGGTCTTCTGTGCTATCTGTCACATTGTAGAGTTCATCATAGGTGTAATATGTCTCAACGCTATCTAATCTCATCGAAGAGGAGACGGTAGCAAAGAGTTCATCCGACATCTCAAGATAGTCACTGGATACATTGACTTCATATTCGGTATAGACCGATTTATCCGAAGCAAGGCTAGCTTTGATGATAGCCTTACCGTAATTGTTTGCGATCAGATTGACTTCTGGCATATTGCCGTTAAGAGGAACCGAGCCAATAGCAACGATTGATTCATCGCTTGATGTCCATTCAATATCGCCGTCCACACCGATCTCGTTGCAGTAAATGCTTCTTATCGCATCCTTATAGAGATCTCCAAACATGAAAACCTCTAATCTGGAATCGGTATGAAGTCCGTCTTTCTTCTCACTATCGGAGTCATCCGTATTGTCCGTATTGTCGCTGATAGGAAAATCGCTGTTCTTCTCTGTTGAAGAATCCTTCTTCTCGCAGGCGCTAAGAGGAAGTAAGAGGGCAAGAAGAGAGAGGAGGGTCAGTTTTGTTTTATTCATGATATCGTTCTCCTTTGAAGTTTAAAATAACCTTAAAAACTATATCATATTATCGATAAAGCCCGCCTTTGTCAACGAAAGAAAAAAACTACGTCCTTTTCTCTTGTTGTTTCCGCTTACAGAAAATGCCCGGAAGTTTCCGGGCATAGCGATATTTGTTCTATCAGCCTAATAAGGAGCAGCTGACTTTAAGGCAGCCTTCGTTGTTATGTGACACAAAGGCGTAATCTTTTGCGCCGCTATCTTTCAGCTGAAGAAGTACGCCAGGGTTTTCACTTGTACCGATAAGATTGTCCATAAAGGCTTTTCCAAATGTTGTAGAGCACTCCTCCGCACTTGGGAAGGAAACAAATTTTCCGATGGTAGTAAAGAGGGAGGAGGATTCCTCGCCGGAAAGAGAATTGATCATAACATCGCTTGCGCTTACCTGATAGGAGAAGGCGCTGGAGAGATGAGTGTTGACAAAAGAGACATCGAGATAGAAGTAGGTTGGAATGTATTTGCCAAACAGGGAGAGAGGGAAAGAGGAGAAACTCTTCTTCAGATCTGTCACATCGAGTCGAACAATGGTCTTGATCGTACTTGACTCCTCCTTGATATCCTTGATATCCATCTCCAGTATCTCAATGGGGAACGTATAGGATCCGACTTCGATCTGGCTGTTGATTTTCTCTTCCAATGCTTCACTGGCAAAGATAGCAAGCTGCTTGTCGGTAAGATAGACATCTTTTGTGGCAACGGTGTCGACATTGTCGAAATTGAAGTGGATTCCATTCTCATCCTTTGTGATGAATCCATCAAAGGAGACGTTGAATTCCGTTAAGAGGTTATCGACATCCGCGTCGGAATAGGGATTCTTGACGATGTCCTTCTCATCGACGGGTTCGCTTAGCTGTTTCAATGAGGAAAGCGTCTTAAAGGTATCGATATCGTATTTCTTGTTGAGATAGAGGACACCTCCGAAAAATGCGCCGGCGATAACGACGATCAGTACGATCAGTGTGATAAAGAGTTTCTTCAATAGTTTCATGCGAGTTCTCCTTTTCTATTCAATTTTACCAAAATTATGCCTTTTCGTCACTTGATTCCGTATAAGATATAGGAACCGTTGAGAGAGAGGAAGAAGGATTCAATCTCATTCATGAACATGCCTTTTGTCGTCTCCACAAGATGCACTTCCTTGATTCCCATCTTCTTCAGAGCAGAGATGAATTCATTGATGTCTCCGAAGTAGATCCAGTTCATGATGTCGTGGATGGCAAACGTGCCGCCTTTCTTTAAGACGCGAAGCGTCTCAAAGATCATATCCTTCTTATCGAAGCCCGTGAGATTGCTATAACAGTAATTGGACGTGACATGATCGAAGTATTCGTCCGGAAAATCAAGCTTTTTGATGTTGCTATAGAGGAAGAACGCATTGTTTACCTTCTCCAGCCTTGCATTGTCCATGCAGAGGTTTCTTGTGACGTCGACGTATTCGATTCCCCATTTGTCGACGCCGAAGACCAAGGCTTCGGGATTCTTCTTGGCTAAGGAGATGGTCAGTGCACCGGATCCGCATCCGACATCAAGGATCTTTCCGGTCCTGTTTCTGCAGAAGTCGGAGAGTCCTTCTATGATTCCTCTTGCCATCTGTCTTTTTCCGTCGTAGGAGAAGGTCCTGTACCAGTGGATGCCAAGGAGGGAGAAGAAGAAAAAGACAAGGAAGAAAAGGGCTGATATGGCTCCTAAGAAGAAACGGAGCCAGACAAAGTGGATGAATCTTCCGAAAAAGAAGAAAAGAATGGTGAGAAAAAGGAATACAGCAGTAACCAGAAAGATGGCTACCAAGTAGCTTTTCGGCATCCAGTTCTTATAATCGGGTTTTTCTCTTCTCGTTTTCATAACGGAAAGATTATATATGTTTCAAATGCGATTTTCATCTATAGACTGACTCAGCGCTTATCCTG
>CAVJZP010000030.1:0-21695 GCA_963654365.1 Oscillospiraceae bacterium | reverse complement strand
CCGCAGGTCAACATCGATAATCACACTCCAATCTCCATGACCGACATGAGACTCCTAAGGAGAATCGCAAGGGACTCGAGAACCCGCGGAAGCGACGCCAGAGAGACCATCTCCATGTGGCCGAATGTCAGAAACGGTGAATTCAACTACATCTATCCGACACAGGAGAACGCAGACTTTGTCTTCGACTCCTATTATCCCTATGAGCCCTGTGTCTTAAAGGACATCGTCCTTCCGCAGTTAGACAAGATCACTCCTGACATGGAGGAATTCCTGACCGCACAAAGACTGAAGAACATGATCAAATACTTCCTTCCCATCGATTCTGAGGATATCCCCTGCAATTCTCTGATGAGAGAATTCGTCGGCGGTTCCTCCTTCAAAGACGCAAGATAAGAAAAAAGGTCGCCCCCGAGGGAGCGACCTTATTTTCTTAGTCAATATTTCACAAGAAACTGACTAAGAGCCTTGGATTAGTCGGCGAAGTGGATGTTGTTGGCTCTGAGACCCTTTTCGGTAGAAGCTTCTTCGTACTCAACCTTCTGACCGACTTCGGCAGTCTTGAATCCATCCATGACTAACTGAGAATAATGGAAGAAATAATCCTTGCCATCTTCACCAGTGATGAATCCATAGCCTTTTTCTTTGTCGAATTTCTTAACGGTACCCTTCATTGTCTAAACCCTTTCTTTCGCATCGATAAATAATCAACGCGATAAAAATATATCACAAAAGGAATGCAATTGAGAGATATTTTTTTAGTTATTTTTTGTAAGCGGTTATAAAGCGCTGCTTTTCAAGGCTTCCTTCGGAGAGATTTTCCACATCTGTATTACTAATAAGAGAAAAACGATCAAAGACAATATTATCATCTCCATGAAAGAGATCAGAAAAGGTGCGACGCTTCCTTGATAAGTAGAAAGAGTCAGTTCCATCGTATTTTGAATCATCCTTTCCGTGAATAATGAGACCGATAAAGAAGAAAGATAAGAGAAGAAGGAGAGAGCAAGAATCAAAAAGAGATAATAGCGGAATATCTCTTTCTTCTGATATCCTAAGGCGAGCATGACTCCGACTCCTTTCCTGTCCTTCTTCAAAATCAGAAAAAAGGAAAGAAACATCAGATAACCAGAACAGAGGAAAGAGAGAAGGGTTAAGACGAAAAACAATTCAGAAAGAAGATTCAATGTATGATTGATTTCCGCAATCATATCGTACATCGGAAAACTAGTGGTGTACTTTCCGCCTTTCTCAATCAGTGCCTCACACTCTTCTTTTGTCACCTTGTCAAAGTCGACATGCATGGTTGCATTAGTCAGAGTGAAACTGTCCTTGTTCGGCTGAGTGAGATAAAACGAATAGGCTAGAGGAAAGAGAGCATCCTGATAAAGAGCAATCTCCTCGCTATCATAGATAGCAGAGACAGTGAGTTCCCCTTCCGAGAAAAAATGTCGATACTGTCCTCCTTCTTTCTGTGTCTTTTCCAAAGTCAGGACATATAGTTTCTCACCTAAGGCATCGCTTGCACGCGGGTAGAATTCCTCCGCCATCTTCTTGGAGATTCCGATTTCTCCGTATGATTTTGGTTTCTCTCCATAAAGCAGAAGAGCATCATCATAGGGCTGAAAGGTAAGGCCGTTTCCATCCATCGATGATACGAGATCTGCCTTGATGACGCCGTCTTCCGTCTCGATGACGGATCCCTGGAAATTGCCAAGGTCATAGATCGAATAGGCATTCTTATCCTGTATTCGATTCAGTTTTTCTCGATATCGAGAGAAAAAATAAGGATTGAGGAATCCGCTGATATATCCGCTGGCAGTATAGGTATACATGAAAGAAGAAAAGCAGAGAGAGGAAAAGATATCCGCATTTTCCTGATAAAGGCGGGTGATCTCTTTTACGGAGAGTCGGCTCTTATAGTCCTTGTAGATTCCGATGCGGTTATAGGTTTCACTATTCCCTTTTCTGTAATATCCCGACAGTTTCAGTATCTCCAATGTGAGATCACTCTGCTCATCCTTCAGAAAGGAGATGAAAAAATCGAGGAGTTTTCCTTTCTTTGCCCTTATCCCACGGCACTTGAGCAGTGTCCAAGGAGGATATTCGCCTTTTTCCTCTTCAAACCTTTCTTTGAAATGAAGAATTTCTTTTACAAAATAGGAGGAAAATCCACGCTCAGGAACAATGACTTTACATGTATCAGAAAGAAATGCATTCCGGATGCGGAAGGAATGTTCGAGGTGATAGTTCCAGTCGCTCACATTAAGTAGAAGATCCAAGGAGACAATCCTATAACTTAGTATTCCATTGATGGCGCTGACTTCCTTTTCTGTGATTTCATTCTTCTTCGTTCCCGTCAAAAGATAATAAAAGCCAAGATAGGATTCCTCATCCAGCTGTAAGGCAATCTCTTCGCTTTTATAATCTTTCAGGGTTTCTATTCCCTCTTCCTCTGGAAGAGAATAGTTCAGAATAGAATCGGCAGAGAGCTTCTTCAAAGAGTAGGTGGAGCTTTGATATCTGGCCTTCAAGGACTGATTCCCTTGAAAGATCTCATTCAGGGAAGTGAGGTAAAAGATATCCTTGTCGATCACAGAGTCTGGATAATTCAGAACATAGTGATTCACCTCCTCTTCGGAGGCAATCTCGTAGTTGCTCCGCTCTATTCCCTGTTCCTTGTTCTCGATAACAACAGTATTGTCCTTCATATATTTAGAGAAGGACTCCACCAAAGAAGAGGACACATTCCCGGAAAGCTGAAAGGAAAACGACGAGGAGAACAAAGACAAGGTCAAGGCAAAGAAGACAACCGACATAAAGCGGATGTTCGCTTTCAAAAAAGAGAAGGATGATCTCAGTTTCGCTTTGAAAGGATAGCTGTGTCTCTTTATCTTTTCTTTGACGGCCTTTGCTTCCTTTCTTTCTCTTTTTCTCTTCTCTTCTATCTTTCCGTTTCGTATCTCATATATGGTTGCAGAAGAGGGGATGGATTCTAACTCATGGGTGATGACGAGGACGAGTCTGTTTTTGGCTTCCTCTTCCAAGATAGAGGAGATGCTTTTCCTCAGTTTCTTATCCAAAGAGCTGACGGGTTCATCCACCAAAAGGATTTCTGAAGGCTTGATGAGTCCACGTGCTAGCGATAATCTTTTCTTCTCTCCTCCTGAAGCATCCTTGAATTTCATCTTCCTTTTCTCTTCTAATCCGACTCTTTTTAAGACATCCTGGATTCTCTTTTCCTTTTCCTCATCGGAAAAAGAGATGATATCCAAGACTTTATGAAGATTGTCTTCGACACTCTCCTCCTCCATGGAACAGAAGTCCTGAAAGACAAAGGAGGCATTTGAAAAACGGTAGAACGATTTCTCTGCTGCTGTCAGCTCCTTCAATTCCTTCTTATGAAATAGGATACTCCCCTCATATTCCTCATCGATGCATCCTAGCAATGACAGAAGAGTCGTCTTGCCGGCTCCAGACTTTCCGATGAGATAGTATAATCCCGTCTCGGGAAAAGAAAGGCTGACGTCATCTAAAATAGGAGCAGCATCTATCTGATATCTCTTGGTAAGATGTCTGATCTCAATCATCAGTCTTCTCCCTCTAGCTGTTCTTTGACTTCATTCTCTTTGATTCTTCCTAATGCCAAAAAAGAGGAAAAGACAGAGACAGAAAAAACAAGAAGAAAAAGAAGAATAAGATAAGAAAAAATGACACCATGAAAGAAAGAAGGATAGAGCAACTTAGTCAGCAAGGAATCAAGAAGCACACTGATAGCACTCACAGAGAAGAAGAGGAGAATCGTGTTCAAAAGGAAGAAGAGAACAGATAAAGCAAAAACAAGAGTCCTTTTGTTCGCCTTCGGATTCTCCAATACGGAAAGCAAGGAAAAGAAACGGATATTATCCACATAAAGAGAATAGATGACTAAGAATTCGGAAAGGAATGCACCCAAAAGATTCAAAGAGAGAAACAAGAACACCACCTTCAGAAGAGAATCCATGACTTCTGTTGCACTCGTCTTTATTGTCAGCGCCTGATTGGAAACAGTCAGACTCTCATCCTCTTTGACACTTTCTACAAAACGGGAGACATCTCTGCTATAGAAGAGAAGTTCATGACTAAGATAATCTTCGTCTTTGTATTTCTCGATATCGAGATAAGAGGAGAGAAAGACATCGGAATCATATTCTTTTGATGTCTTCTCTAATCTCTGAGAACCAAGAAGAGAGTAAAGGCTGAAGTAATCATAGTAAAGAGTCGGATTGTTCAAAAGTTTTTTCTCTTTACAGATCCCAACAATCTTAAAGGTATAATCAAAGGAAATAATCTCTTCCATCTCAATTTCACTCACTGGAAATGCGACCTGATAGGTAAAATGAACCACCCTATCTAGCACTTCCTCATCAAAGGAAGAGACAAAGGAGGAATTGACAACCGCTTCCTTCTCATTCTCTGCTATCCTTCCTTTTACAATCCTTGTCTCATCCTGATAGAGAACAGGAGAAAGAAGACAGTCTTCTTCTTTCTCTCCGATTTGTATCTCACGGGTAGAAGGAAGGAAATAAGATAGAGACGGATAGACAGAAGTCATCCGATACGTTTCTCTTTTCTCCTTGTCAGGGATGACAAATCTCTCCAGGGTCAGATGTCCTTCCTGTGCAATCTTCACTTTTTCTTTCACCGTCAGTGTCTCATATCCGTAATGCTCCTGACATAATGACGATAAAAAGGGAGAAAGATTCTTATTGATTGTCAAAGAGAAGTAAACCAACACTAAATTGAGAACCAGGAAAATGGATGACACTAAAATTCTTGTCCTTTTGGATTTCAGATATTTGTACTGCAAATGTAAAGCATGGCGGAAAGAGACATGCTTTTCCTTTTTCTTTTCCTGAGATCCTTTTTTGATGTACTTGCTGTCTTCTTTCTTTTCGGATATCGTGACAAGTCTTCCCTCTTCTAGCTCATAGACAGAATCCGCCAGTTCAAAAGAGTTTCTCTCATCGTGGCTTACCATGATGACAAGCTTTACCTTCGAAATCTCCTTGAGGATCGAATAGATGGAAAGAGAGGATTTCTCATCGAGCTGTCCTGTCGGCTCATCCAGGATCAGAACCTCTTTGTCTAAGACAAGAGACCTTGCCAATGAAACTCTCATCTTCTCACCGCCAGATAAAGTCGTAACTTCTCTTTTCTCATATCCTTCTAAACCGACATTGCTTAAAGCCTCTTCTACCTTCTTGTCGACATCTATCTCATTTCTAAGCAGGAGAGGAAAAGAGATGTTCTCTTTTACATCCATATAGTTCAGTAAAAGCGGAGACTGGAAAACATAGGAAATCCTGTCTCTTTCGTTGCCTTCTATCGTTCCTTCCTGAAGAGGAAGGACATGGCAAAGCAAAGAGAGAAAAGTCGTCTTTCCTGAGCCGCTTTTCCCTAATATCACGATAAATCCAGAATCAGGAAAAACTACTGAAACATCATTCAGCACTTTCTTTTCCTGATAGGAATAAACGAGATGATTTACTTTGATCAATTTTGGTTCCTCATAGTGATATTTGTTCACATACGAGGAAAGCACAAAGGATCAAAGAGTTTTCAGCTGATCGATGAGATTCTTCTCTTTGCCTTTGAGATAGATAGCATTCTCAATCAGGCAATAGGAAGTAAGAGCACCGACTCCTCCCGGAACGGGAGTATAGTTGATGTCTTCCTCTTCCTTCACTTCAAATCCCATATCACCATGCGAGGAAGAGAATCCACAATCGATGATTGTGACACCCTCTTTCAGTATCTCTTTCTTCACTAAGCCAGAATGTCCAGAAGCCAAAATGATAATATCGGCATTCTTCAGATATTCGTCTCTCTTCTTTTCGTCAGTCTTAGAGTGTAGGAGAGTGACATTGGCGTTCATTCTGTTGAGAAGTTCAAAGCAAGGTAGACCTAAGGACAGAGAACGTCCAATGACAACGGCATTCTTGTTCACTGTCTCTACCTGGTAATAGTCAAGAAGTGTCTTCACTGACTTTGCTGTAGCAGGAAGATAATTCAAGTCACCGGAAAAGAGAAGTCCACGATTGATATCGCTAAGCATATCGGGATCTGATGAAGATGGAATGCTGTCGATGAATTTCTTCTCATCACGAACAGGAAGCGGTCTTAATAAAAGGGCGCTATATTCATCTTTAAGACTGCCTTTAAAGTCAGAAAGATTTTCTTCCTCTGTTTTGCTCTTATCGTAATATCCAATCGTATAAGGAATCGAAAAGGAATCCAATAGTTTTTTTATGCTATTGAGATAGCTCACACAGTCCACATTGTCCTTATCGAGATAGAGATAAAACGAAAGAGGAACAAGAGAGAGATTCTCCTGAATCATGTTCTTGAAGCCAGGTCTTATCGTTTTTCCGGAAAGTAGTTTCATAAATCCTCCATTTTCTTGGAAGCCGGGACTTTCGGAAGTCCAGGCATGGTGAAGATATCGCCAGTAAGGGGAACGATGAATTTTGCCCCTGTGAAGACACGATACGATTTGATGTGAAGGGGAACAGAGGGCACATTGACAAGATGAGGATCATCGCTTAAGGAATTGGGAACCTTGGACATGCAAAGGGAGAAATCAGAGACAGGGAGCTTTAAGATTTCAGCAAGCTGCTCTTCCGACTCTGTGGAATACTCAACCGCAGTAGAGCCATAGATTTTTGTCGCTATGGTTTCAATCTTCTCTTTGATGCTCATCGAAGCATTGACAATGGGTGAGAAAGATTCATTTGTCTCATGAGAAAGGATCTCAACGACTTTGCCTGCAAGATCAACGCTGCCTTTTGGACCATCGGTATAGGACGAATTGAGAGCATATGGGATATGATGCTCTTCTAAAAGATCAACAAGCGCTTTGGTCTCTTTTTTTGTATCCGTATCAAAATGATTGATACTGACAAGACAGGGAAGATGATATAACGAGACATTGTTTACATGTTTGAGAAGATTAGAAAATCCAACCTTCACCGCTTCCGGATTCTCTTCTTTCATATCGGCATAACTGACCCCACCATGCAGTTTCAAGGAGCGGACAGAGGTTACCATGACGATAAGATCCGGTGCCTTATCCTGCAAAGGAGAGATGATGTCGAGATACTTCTCCATTCCTAAGTCAGAGCCGAAACCCGCTTCCGTCACGACATAATCCGCAAAGCGAAGAGCAAGATCTGTCGCCAGAACAGAATTCGTGCCATGGGCGATATTTGCAAAAGGACCGCCGTGAACAAGAGCAGGAGTATGATATTTGCTTTGGACAAGATTCGGATAAAGAGCGGTATGAATCAGTTTCTTTATCGCCGTTCTCGAGGAGAGTTCCTTTACGTAGACCGGTCTATCATCTTTCGTATAGGCAACTAAGATGTTCTCGACTCTATCCAAGAAATCCTCTTCATTTTTGCTAAGGCAGAAGATGGCCATAATCTCCGATGCCGCTGTAATGACGAAGGAGGATGTGTGCGGGACGGCTTTCTTATCGGATAAGGCGACTTCAATCGTTCTTAACGAGCGATCATTCATATCCATCGCACGCGGAAAGACGATTCTACTAGGATCGATGTCGATGTTCCCCTGATACAGTTCATTGTCGACTAAGGCTGCGATCAGATTGTTCACGCTGGTGATAGCATGCATATCCCCTGTGAAATGAAGATTGATGTCATCCTCAGGAACGAGTATCTCTTCTCCTCCGCCGGTGCCTCCGCCTTTTACCCCGAAGACTGGGCCTAAGGAAGGTTCACGGAGAGCAAGCATTGCATTCTTCTTCAAGTAGGTAAGACCATCAGCAAGTCCGATGGCAGTTGTCGTCTTTCCTTCTCCTGCCTTATTCGGAGTCATCGCTGTACAGAGGATCAGTTTTCCTTTTCTTTTCCGTTTCTCAGCAAGGGAAAAACAGTTGATCTTGGCTTTGTCATATCCAAAGGGAATCACATCCTCTTTGTCGATGTCCAATTTTTTCAGGATGCTTTCGATCTCATAATCTTGATTCATACGTTTCCTCCTTGTTTGTTCAGAACAGCTTTCAGATACTTATAGATTTCTTCCTTGGTTCCTTTTTTGATGTCAGGGAACTGATTTCTAAGGAAAGTTCGCTGCTTTTTTGCATACTGATGAGTGTGAAGCTTGATGAGGTCTTTCACCTCTTTGTCGATTGGTCTCTTCTCTTCCATCGCTTCTATGATTTCATCATATCCGATGCAGTGGAAGGGACGCAAGTCCTTTCCGTAGAGATGGACGAGTCTTTCTACTTCTTGGACAAAACCCTCGTCAAACATCTGGTCGACTCTCTTGTCGATCTTCTCGTTTCCTAGTTCCTTATCGATCTCCAGTTGGAAGAAGGTGACAGGATAGATCGGTTTCCCATCATTTGCTTTCAGTATGTCTTCTCTCTTCTTTCCAGAGTCGAGCTGTACTAAAGCTCTAACCACTCTTCTCGGATTCTTGTTATCGATTGTTTCAAATGTTTCGATATCTCTCTCTTTCAGAAGTGACTGTAACTCTTCCAAGGGAAGAGAATCATAATAAGACTGTCTGCTATTTTCTTCTTTCTCAAAGGAATAATTGAAAAGAAGTGCTTTCACATAAAGGAAATTGCCACCGACGACAAGAACATCCTTGCCCTGTTTTAAATAGGATTCCAATATCGGACGGATTTCCTGTTGAAAGAGATAGACTGACATCTCGTGATCCGGTTCATATTCATCGGTGAAATAGAAGTCCAATCCTTCTATCTCTTCCTTTTTGGGTTTATCGGTTCCGATCTGCATCATCTTAAAGCACTGAAAAGCATCTGCCGAGATGACCGGCACATGAAACTCCCGTGCTATGGATATAGCAAGAGAAGTCTTTCCGCTGGCTGTCTGTCCTAAAATGCAGTAAATCAAAATCCGCTCCTCCTGAATATACGTTCAATGTCTTCTTTTGTCATACGGATCAGAGTCGGTCTTCCGTGCGGGCAGTTAGCCGGATTCTTGCATTTCGCCAAGTCGCGCAGCAATGCCTCCATCTCGCTAAGAGGCATGACATGGTTGGCTTTGATCGACATCTTGCAGGCAATATTGGCAATCGTGAGATGAAGAAGAGACAAAGGATCGCAGGCATCGTCGTTAAGACAGGCATGGACGCAGTCCTGAATGACATTGTTCATGTTTGCTTCATTGAGGAAGGAAGGAATCTCCATCGCCTTAGCCGTATGAGGTCCAAAAGGTTCTACGATGATTCCAACCGATGCAAGACGGGCGATATGTTCCTCATCGAAGTTGATCTCCTCTTTCGGAGTCAAATCGATCGTGATGGGAATCAGAGGAACAATACGGCTTCGGATGGACGCAAAAAGAGCCTCCGTCTTTTCAAAATTGATTCTCTCCGCCGCAGCGTGCTGGTCGATAATATAGAATCCGTCCTTGGAATCACAGATGATATAGGTATCCAGAACCTGTCCCACTGGATGCATGTCCGGAAGCTTGTGCGAATAGCCTAAATCTTTGAAAATCGTATTGTAGTAATCAGTATGGTCATAGTAGGCAATCGGCTTTTTCTCACTCGGTATCGGCTTAGCATCTTCTATATGCACTTCAGGCTTGATTATCTCTTCCACCTTTGGCTTCACAGGATTATAGGGGGTCTTGGAAACATAGGTCTCCTGTATCGGCAGAGAGTCCTGGAAGAAAATCTTCTCTTCCTTTGTCTCGATGTTCGGATAGGAAGCATCCTCTTTCTTTGTCTCTTCCAATTCAAGATCGAGCGGGTCATCATTTTTCCCCATGAGCTTCTCACTCTTCGGATCCTGACTTGCAAAGTATATCGGCTTTTTCATCTCTAAGGTCTTAGAGATCTCATTTCTGATATCCCTTGCAATCTCCTCCTCCATAGAGATTCTGACTTCCTTCTTGGTCGGATGGACATTGACATCCACCAAAGAGGCATCGATATCCAGGCATATAATATCGAAAGGATATCTCAGCGGCGGAAGATAGTCTTTATAGGCGTCTTCAATCGCTTTGTTGATCTTATAATCATAGATACAGCGATGATTCAAGAATGTCAGCATTTCCTTTCTTCTGGAGTAGTTGATCTCCGGCTTTGAGATAAAACCAGAGAAGGAATAGGCTACACCCTCCTTCTTGATCGGATATAAAGACTGAGCAATCGTATTTCCATAGATCTTCTGAACACATTCAAGAAGATCTCCTCTTCCGGAAGTGCGGAAGATCTCTTTTCCGTCGATGACGAGGGAAAATGAGATATTCGGAAATCCTAAGGCTAAATGCTCGACCGTCTCGATAATACTATATGTTTCTGCCTGAGAGGAGCGAAGGTATTTCAGTCTTGCCGGAGTATTGAAGAAAAGGTCGCTGATTTCAAAGATAGTGCCTTTTCTGCTCGGCGCATCCATGACACGGAGTTCCTCATTCGGATTGGATTCCACTCTCGTTCCGACTCCCATCTCGGGGCATGTGGTAAGGACCACATGGGAGACAGCGGCGATGGAAGGTATCGCCTCACCCCGAAAACCTAAGGTATGGATACGGTTCAGATCGAATTCGGATTTGATCTTGCTCGAAGCATGTCTTAAAAAGCAGTGAATGGCATCTTCTCTGTCCATGCCAAACCCGTCATCCTTGACAAGGATGGTGCCTTTCCCAGAATCCGTGATGCCGACATAGATGTTTCTGCTATTGGCATCGATGCTGTTCTCGACGAGTTCCTTGACCACAGAACTCGGCCTTTCGATCACTTCGCCGGCTGCGATGAGATTAGCAAGCTCCGGCTTCATCAGTTCAATTCTAGACATCAGTGAATCCTCTTTTTCAGGCTGATCAGATAGTTCAACGCATCCAAAGGAGAGAGCGTCATCGGATCAAGTCTCTTCAGTTCATCGATGACTGGATTCGTCTTGACTTCCTCTTTCTTGATCTCCCTTACCTGGGAACGGTCGACTGCGCTTTGCTTTTCCAAAGAGGTAAGAAGCTCATCGGCGCGGAGAATGATCTCATCCGGAAGGCCGGCAAGCTTTGCAACGTTGACACCATAGGAACGGTCCATGCTTCCCTCTTTCATACGATAAAGGAAAGTGACCTTGCCATCATCCTCGCTGACTTCGCAGTGGATATTCTTAACCGCAGTGATCTTCTCGCTGAGCTTTGTGATTTCATGGTAATGGGTAGAAAAGAAAGTCTTTGCGTGAACGTGTCTTACGATGAATTCAATAATAGACTGAGCGATTGCCATGCCATCAAAAGTGGCCGTACCCCTCCCAATCTCATCGAAGAGGAAAAGAGAATGGTTGTCCGCAGCCTCTAAGGCTTCGGCAACCTCACTCATCTCTGTCATAAAAGTAGACTGACCTTTGATCAGGTTATCGCTGGCTCCGATTCTAGTATAGAGAGAATCAAATATCGGAATAGAGCAGCTGCTTGCTGGAACAAAAGAGCCCATCTGAGCCATGATGGATAAAAGGCCGAACTCCTTCATATAGGTAGATTTTCCGCCCATGTTCGGACCTGTGATGATTAAAACATCGGTGGAATTGTCCATATAGTAATCATTTGCGACGAATAAGACACCAGGAGCCGCCTTTTCAATAATCGGATGTCGGGCATCCTTGATATCGATTATATTCTCACCGTTGAAAGTAGGACGGATGTAATTGTTCTCGCTTGCAACAAAGGCGAGGTCAAGGAAGTAATCCAGTTCAGAGACAGCATCGCTAGTCTTCTGAATCTCGGCTGTGAATTCCGATACTGTCTTTCTCAGTTCTTTGAACAGTTTGTATTCCAAAGAGACTCGTAAATCTTTGGAGCGGAGAATTTTATCCTCCTGTTCCTTCAGTTCCTGCGTGATGTATCTCTCCCCTGTCTTCAAAGTCTGTTTTCGGATATATCCGAATTCCGGCTTGACCAAAGAAGTCTGGGCTGTTGAGATTTCAATATAATAACCAAAGACAGAATTGTTTCCGACACGAAGATTGTGAATCCCAGTCTTTTCCTTCTCTTTCACTTCAAAATTGCTCAGCCATTCTTTGGCATCGCTTGACAGAGAGATGAGTTCATCTAACTGCTCGTTGTAGCCGCGTTTGAAGATTTCGCCTTCCGTAATCGTAATCGGGCAGTCTTCTCGAATCGCTTTCTCAAGTAGGGCAAGAAGAGAAGAGTAGTCTCCGATTCGATTGGAGATATCCTCTAATTCCTTGGATGGGATTCTGGCTAAGTCTTCTCTTACTTTCGGAAGGATGGCAAGAGACTTCTTCAGCTGAAGGAGGTCATGTCCGTTACAGTTCTCATATCCCATTCTGGCGATCAGTCTCTCCATATCGAAGATGCCGTCAAGGTCGGAACGCAAATCTTCTCTGACAAGATAATTATTCACGAAAAGTTCTGTGATATTCTGTCTTCTTTCAATCTCATTCAGTGAGGCGCTAGGAGATGTGATCTGAGTCTTGAGATAACGGGAACCCATCGGAGTCTTGGTCTGATTGAGAAGCCAATAAAGCGTTCCGAAGGTCTTACCATCAAGGGATTTGACTAATTCCATATTGCTCTGTGCCGCAAAATCGATCTTCATGCTCTTCTTCTCCATCAGGTTGATGGCAGGCTTGAAGTAAGTCAGATTGCGTCGTTCCATCGTCTTCAGATAGTTATAAAGGCGGGCTGTTGTCTCAATCTGCCTGACATCCGAAAGATTGACAAAAAGAGACTCCGTCTCTAGATTCCTGGCAGTATCATTGGAATAGGAGATGCAGATATTGGAATTGGATTTCACATAGGTGACAAAAGTGGCATCGACATTCGTCGGAAGGATGAGTTCTCGGATATCCAAAGATAGAAGTCTTTCCAAGACTCTTTCCTTGGAATTCTCCAAGGAGAGCACCTTCAGTTCACCGGTAGAGAGATCGGCATAGGCTAAAAATGCCTGAAGAGGACATAGGGTAACCGATGCAATATAGTTGTTGTCGTTTCCGCTGTAGTCCATATTGGCGCCAGGAGAGATAATCTGAATGACATCTCTTTTGACAAGTTTGTTTGTAAGCTTCGGATCCTCGACCTGTTCACAGATGGCAACCTTATAGCCGCGGTCAACCAATTTCTGCGCATAGGAAAGATAGGCGTGATGCGGGATTCCGCACATCGGCATGAAATTTCCGTTTCCGCATGATTTCCGTGTCAGGAAAAGCTGAAGTTCTTTGCTCGCTATCTCTGCATCCTCATTGAACATCTCATAGAAATCCCCAATACGATAAAAAAGAATAATATCTCCGTACTGTTTCTTGAACGCGAGATACTGTTCGACCATCGGAGTTAAGCCAGAAGATTTTTCATCTGTCGTTGATTTTGCCATATTGTTCACCTTCAAATTCACTAACTAATATTATAAGACATTGGAATGTCTTATAAAACAAAGAAAAAGGGGACTATGCCCCTTTTATAAAACCAGATCATTCAGATAAGAAAGAAGAGAAAGGATTTCCTCTTTCAGTGACTTGTAGTTGATGACCAGAGGATTGTTTTCGTATTCGATCTGCAGTTCCTTGCAGGCTTTGATGCATTCATCCTTCTTGGCATCTTTCATATACTTGATGCCTTTCTGGAGAATCGTCCTCTTCTCTTCAAGTTCTTTTAGATGCTTGTCCTCTTTGACTGCTTCTTTGACAATCCGATACCGCTTTACGATATCGAGTTCTTGAAAACAGGCAAGGAATCCATCGATTTCCTTCTGAATCTCCTCTTCAGTCATCCACGACTTCTCCTATCAGAGAATAGGTGTGGGATTCTAAGATCTTCACCTTCTTGATTTGTCCGATCAAGGAAGCATCTCCTTTGACATGAACAAATTTGTTATGAGGGTCATATCCAGAGATCATTTCATTGTTCTTATCGGATACTTTCTCAAACAAAACATCCACAGTCTTTCCGACAAAGGTAGAGGCACGCTTGGTGGAGCATTCATCGATCAGAGTTTTCAGACGGTCGAATCTTTCATGCTTGGTCTTATCCGTGACCTCATCCTTCATATGATAGGCAGGGGTTCCGGGTCTTGGGGAGAAGATGAAAGTGAAGGCGGCATCGAACTGAACCTCTTTCACCAAAGAGAGAGTGTCTTCAAAATCCTCATCCGTCTCATTCGGAAATCCGACGATGATATCCGTCGATAAGAAGACATCAGGAAGTCTCTTTCTTAACTCGTGTACGATATCGAGATACTGTTCTCTCGTATATCTTCTGTTCATTCTCTTTAAGACAGAATTGGAGCCAGACTGAATTGGAAGATGAAGGAAAGGCATGATGTTCTTATGCTTTGCCATCACATCGAAGACTTCGACTTTGAAATCAGAAGGATAAGGAGTCACGAACCGGACACGCTCGATTCCAGTCTCAGCGACTTTCTCCAACAAGGATGCAAAGGCGTATTCGTCTCCGAAGTCTTTCCCATACGCATCGACATTCTGTCCTAGAAGGGTGACCTGCTTATAGCCCTGCTCTTTCAGGCAGCGGACTTCGGCGAGGATATCCTCCTCTTTTCTCGAACGTTCTCTTCCTCTTGTATAAGGAACGATGCAGTAGGTACAGAACTTATCACATCCGTACATGATATTGACAAAGGCAGTGACTTTGCTTTCACGGCTGTCGTTCGTCAGGTAGCTTTCCTCGATCAGGTCGGAATTGGAGCGGACGTCGACAATCCCCTCATGATGGGAAACGACATCTTCCAGCAGAGAATAGAAGGAGGTGATATTATTGGTACCGAAAATCAAGGATACGAAATTGAAGTGGTTCAATATGTATTTGACGGCCATCTCTTCCTGCATGACGCATCCGCAGATAGCAATGATGGTATCCTTGTTCTTCTGATAGGTTTCCTTTGCTCTTCCTAATTCACCATAAAGGTGGTTTTCGGCGTTTTCACGGATGGCGCAGGTGTTGAATAAAATAAAATCAGCACCATCAAAATCAGACTGTTCTTTCATTCCTAAAGAAAGAAGATAACCGCGAAGAATCTCGGAATCACGTACATTGGCCTGGCAACCATACGTTTTGATACAAAAAGTCTTTCCCTGTCCCCATGAGACAAGGAAAGACGTTGGTTTCAATATTGTATTTTTGTATGAGACCGGTACTGAACGATTCCGTCCTGCTGCTTTCTTCAAATCAGGAAGCGATACAAGACGAGTTTTCATACGATGAATTATTCAGCAGCTTCTTCGTGCTTAGGAACGTCGGAAGAAACAGCGTTTTCAGGATCGAAATCAACTTTCTTGATGTGAAGCATGATGGTGGTGACTTCTCTGCTTTCCTCGCTGGAGGGTTCAGAGAAATTCTGCATCAAGAATTCAGGCTGAATGACGATATCAGATTTCTGTTCATCATCCTTTAAGAATCTTCTGGCGACGATGCAAGCCTTTAAAGCCTGATTCAAGGCAGAAGCTCCAACCAAAGAGACCTGAACGGCACCTTCCTGACGAATGTTTCCGGCGATTGCTCCGGCTAACTTCTGGATTTGAGTGTTTCCACTAGCTTTTAATGTTGTCATATAAGAAAAACCTCTTTCAAACATTATTATATACTTTTTGAATCCGTTTACAACAATCAATGATTTTTCACTGGCTTTTTTGGCATTTTTTGGCTTATCTCATCTTAAAAGAGGAGTATTTTCTGTCAAAAGTGAACTTTTGTCAAAAAAAGACGGCCTTTACAGGTCGTCTTCCATGATTTCGTTGATCAAAGAGAAATATTCAACTTTTCCTGTTTCCTCATTCACATCGAGGAGGATTCCGTTGACAAGGATTTTTCCTTTTCTTGGAACTGCCATCGTGGTCGGCATACCAGTCATCGTTCGATAGATGGAGGGAGCCTTCTCATCTCCTAAGGAAGAATCATAGGCGCCATTCATACCAACATCCGATAGGAAGAAGGTTCCTTTGGATAAGCATTTGGCATCATTGGTCTGAACATGAGTATGTGTTCCGATGACAGCGCTGACCCGATTATCCGCATATTCTGCAAAGCATCTCTTCTCACCGGTGGCTTCCGCATGGAAGTCAACGATGTGAATCTTGCAGTCTTCGTCGTTGTTCTTTTCGATGATCTCATCCAAGGCATAGAACGGATTTCCCTGTGTCATCGTAAGAAAGACACGGCCTAAGAGATTCGTGATGCGGATTTTGACTCCTGTCTTTGTCTCAAAGACCTTGGTCCCGATGCCAGGGCAGTTGCGGTCAAGATTATACGGGCGAAGCGCTAACGGCATCTGCTTGGAGTAATTGAAGCAGTCCGGCGTATTGTAGAAGTGATTGCCGCTTGTGATAGCATCGATTCCATAAGAGAGTAATTCTTTGTAATGCTGAAAGGAGAGACCATGTCCATGCGTGGTGTTTTCCCCGTTTGCGATGACAAAGTCGATATAGTCCGTCTCCTTATGAAGAGCGAGATATTTCTTCACTCCCGCTCTTCCCAAGGGACCGACGATATCTCCTAAAAAGAGAATACGTACCATAGATTTTTATTTTGCGATTTCGACTGCGCGTGTCTCACGGATGACAGAGACTTTGATCTGTCCCGGGAACTGCATTTCGGCTTCAATCTTGTCGCGGATCTGCTGCGCTAAGACTTTGGCATCCTCATCCGATACCTTTTCAGGAACAACCATGACTCTCACATCTCTGCCGGACTGAAGAGCATAGGAGGTTTGTACGCCGGAGAAGGATTTGCAGATCTGCTCTAACTGTTCCAGACGTTTGATATAGGTTTCCAAGGTTTCGCTTCTTGCGCCAGGACGTGCGGCAGAAAGAGTATCTGCAGCCGTGACAAGTTCGGAAATAAGATTCGTCTTCGGAACATCGCCGTGGTGGGATTCGATGGCATTGATGACAACGGCAGGTTCATTGAACTTCTTGGCTAAGGTGCTTCCTAACTGGACATGGCTTCCTTCCTGTTCGGCATCGATGGATTTTCCGATGTCGTGGAGAAGTCCAGCACGTTTGGCAAGGACAGGATCGAGTCCAAGTTCACTCGCCATGACAGAGGCGAGATAAGCGACTTGGATAGAATGGTCTAAGACATTCTGACCATAGGAGGTACGATAGCGAAGTCTTCCGATGAAAGGAAGAAGACCGGCACTGATACGAGGCAAGCCGAGTTTGAAGACGGTCTGCTCACCGATTCTCTTGAGTTTGTCATCGAACTCCGTAGAAATCTTATTGTAGAGATCCTCGATTCTTCCCGGCTGGATTCTTCCATCGTGGATGAGGGCTTCGAGTGTAAGTTTTGCCTTTTCACGGCGGATAGGATCAAAGCAGGAAACAGTGAGTGTCTCTGGCGTATCATCGATGATGAGGGAGACACCGAAGAGCTGTTCCATGGATTTGATGTTTCTTCCTTCGCGGCCGATGATTCTTCCCTTCATCTCATCGCTAGGAAGAGCAACCGTGGAAGTGCTTCTTTCACAGGTGACATCCTGAGCATATTTTTCCATAGCGTTGGCTAAGAGCATCTTGGCATGATCTTCGCATTCGCTTTCGGCCTGTTCCTGCATCTGCTCCTTGTAGAGAGCAATCTTCTTCATCTCTTTCTCTTCGACACGGGCCATAAGAGCATCTCTTGCTTCATCAAGAGACATATTGGCGACTTTCTGAAGTTCGTCGATGATGGAATCGGCTTTCTGCTGAAGTTCCTTTTCCTTTTCGGAAAGACCAGCGATTTTGCCTTCATATTCCGATTTCTTCTGTTCGTATTCACTTCTCTTCTGGTCGAGTGCATCCTCACGTGTGATGATAGCATCCTCTCTCTTATCAAGAGCGGCTTCCTTCTGATCGAGTTTTGCCTCTCTCTTCTGGGATTCGGCTTTGCTGCTCTCTGCCTCATCCTTAGCCTTCTTCAAAGTATCTTCGTAATCGGCTTTGGCTTCCGCTTTGGAATCAGCAATGATCTTATCGGCTTTTTCGTTTGCTTCGTTGATGATGCTGTCCGCTGTCTTTTTCGCCTGTTCCTTCTTCGCCTTAGGGATGAAAATGAACAGAACGGAAGTAAGACCGATACAGACAAGACCAACCGCAATCGCAATAATGGCTACAAATAATGGTTCCATTTTAAAATACCCTTTCTGATACAGTCCGCATTAAAAAAGATTCGCTGTATCCTATGAATCTCTCTCGTAAAAAGATTAAAAAATCAAGAACGACTATCCGACAAAAATTTTAAGACGTAAATCTTTTATATAAAACATAAAGAAAAATCTTTATGTATGACATTATTATAGTAAAAATACACACCTTGGGCAAAGGTTTTCTCTTTTCTTTTTCACCCAGGCTTTTGAATTTTCGATCAAAAAAAGTGAAAAGCAAACAACTTTCCACTTTTAATTTCAGATTGTCAGATGAAGATGAAAGGAGGATATCGGTTATTCTGCAGCAGAGGTATCGGTTCCGGCAAGTTTTGCTCTTACCTGTTCCTCAATTTTGTTCTTCACATCCGGATTCGCTGCAAAGAAATCATAGACAGCCGTAATTCCCTGTCCTAATCTCTCTCCCTGGTAGGAGAACCAGCTTCCGGACTTCTCGATGAGGGAATAGTCGACGGCAAGTTGGGCAAGCTCATTGTCGTGACTGATACCTTTTCCAAAGATCAGATTGATCTTGCAGGAGCGGTAAGGAGCAGCGACTTTGTTCTTCACGACTTTGACATTGACGATATTGCCTAAGGCTTTGTCACCCTGCTTGATGGTCTCTGCTCTTCTGATCTCAATACGGATTGTAGAATAGAACTTCAGAGCTCTTCCACCCGTTGTTGTCTCCGGATTTCCGTACATGACACCCACCTTCTCACGGAGCTGGTTGATGAAGATGACAGTGCAGGAGCTCTTGGAGAGGACACCCGCGATTTTTCTTAAAGACTTGGACATCAGTCGAGCCTGAAGTCCGACAGAGGAATCTTCAAAGGTCCCTTCCAATTCTGCCTTAGGAACAAGAGCGGCAACAGAGTCGACAACGATGAGGTCAATCGCATTGCTCTTCGCGAGCATATCGACAATCTCCATTGCCTGTTCGCCGTAATCAGGCTGGGAGAGGATGAGGTCATCGATATCGACACCCAGCGTCTTTGCATAATCCGGATCGATGGCGTGCTCAGCATCGATATAGGCGGCTCTTCCGCCTAATTTCTGAACCTGAGCGATGGCTTCCAAAGCCAAGGTTGTCTTACCAGAGGATTCCGGACCATAGATTTCAATAATTCTGCCCTTCGGATAGCCTCCGACTCCTAACGCGGAATCAAGAAGCAAAGATCCTGTCGGAATGACTCCGACATCGACATGGGTCTGTTCCCCCATCTTCATGATGATTCCTTTGTCGTTGAAGTAGTTCCGGATATCCTTTAAGGTAGCTTCTACTGCTTTTTCTTTCTCAGCGCTGTCTGAGAATTCTTCTGCATTCGTCTTTTTATCAGCTTTTGCCATAGGTTAAAGCCTCGCTTTCATATAGATATATATCGTCAAAACGGATTTGAGACAAAAAATCAAATGTTATCTGCTTTGATTTTCTCAAAGAGGGTAGAGAAAGCAAAATCGACGCACTGTCTTCGGATATCTTCTCTGTCTCCGTTGAGATTGAGCTGATAGGAATAGAGCTTGTTCTTGATGTGAATGGAGATATAGACAAGTCCAACCGGCTTATCTTCCTCGGCGGAAGGTCCTGCATTTCCTGTAAAGGAGACGGAGCAGTCACTATGGAAGAACAAGGATGCCTTCAAAGCCATTTCATCCGCGCATTTTCTTGAAATTGCGCCATGTTTCTCTATAGTCAGGCTCTTGACGCCAAATGCCTCTTTGACTTTGTTGGAGTAGGCAACAGCCCCACCGACAAAGACTTCACTGGCGCCTGGCACACTCGTAAACGAAGTCGCAAACATTCCCCCTGTCAGAGATTCCATGCAGGACAGAGTGAGATGCTTGTCCGTCATCAGCTGAAGTAAATCTTTTCTTTCCATTTTATTTGCCCCCTTTTAAGACCTGTCTGTTTCTGTATAAGTAAATTCCTAACGACAATAACGAGAAGAACAACGTAATTCCGACAAAGATATTTGTAAGGATATAGGTGTATTCAAAGCGATTGGCTAACCAGTAATTCAAATCGAGCTTGGTAGGGAAGAGAGAGAATGGGAAACCATTCAGGAAGAGAACAGGAATCAGTCCCATCTGAATTCCCGTCTTGACTTTGCCCCAGATATTGGCAGCTAAGACGATGCCTTTCCCCGCAGCAAGCATACGGAGTCCATCCATCGCCAAGTCTCTTCCGATGAAGAGGATGACAAGGAAAGGAAGGACCTGGGAATGTCCGGTCCAGTCCGTTCTCACACAGAGAAGAACAAAAGCAGAATCCACAAGGAACTTGTCGGCAAGAGGATCCATGAATTTTCCAAAGTCCGTAACAAGGTTGCGGCTTCTTGCGATATGTCCGTCAATCGCATCCGTGATAGAGCCTATGATAAATAGGACACAGCAGACCAAATCAATCCAGTTGAATCCTAAATGCATTTCCGAGATCACGAATTCCTTGGCAAAGGTTGTCGATGCGCTAGGAATAAACGAAAGTGAAAAGATGATGATGATCAGAAATGAAATCGCAAGACGGATGGTTGTAATCTTATTCGGTGTATTCATTCGCGTGTCCTTTCTTTTAATAGAGTTCCGATCCTGTAAGCCATGTTTTGTCGAGGATGACAATTTATCTAGGTCAATGACCTGTCCTAGGCAGTTCGTTTCCCGCTTTGGACTTCCCTTACCGAAATTTAGGTTTCTCGCTTGTGGGGCTTCCCAACGTTGCATTCCTTCCGTTTCCGGAAGGTTCGTCACTGTGGGGCTTTTATAGAGAAGACATCATGCTTTCGTTTAGATTCTTCTCCGCCGTCCGGGACTCCTCCCGGCCCAGGCTTATTGATTCACCTGGCGCAATCACTGCTCCCATCACAGAGAGCGCGAGCATGGACTTTCCTCAAATGGCAGTTGCCACCTGCAGTCATCCAGATCGGATTCTTCATTTCATTCTATCGTATTTGGATTGATACCCGCTTTGGAGAGAGCCTCTTCCAGTTTGGAGATGCGTTTGAGCAGCTCGAGATTGTTCAAGGAAGCATCCTCGTTTTCGGTGATGTCTCCAAGTCTCTCCTTCAACGTCGCATTTTCCGCTTCCGCCTTCGATAACTGGGCATTGACCATCTTGACCTTGTTCTTCAGTTCTTCCATCTCCGCATCATTATCGGCGATATACTGCTCCATGGATTCATAATCCTTGATGACAATATCCAGGAAGGAATCGACTTGAAGAGCATCATATCCAGGCTTCGTGCCCTCGAAGATCTTATGGTAGATTTTGTTTGAGTCAAGCATCAGTTTTATAGGCATAGTAAATAGGTATTTCTCCTTTCACTATTATAAATCATTAATGAAATATAAAACAATCTATTCGATAGAAAGATTGGCTTACTTTTCTTTCTCAAAGAGCCTTTTTTGACAAAATTGACTTTTTGTCAAAAAACTTTTCATCAGATTTTGAATTTCTGTTGATGATTTTAAAATAATTTTTAAGCGTTGTTTGCGCGTTTATAGCCCTTTCAATAAAAAGTGCGCAATCATAAAACAGTATTCTAAAATAATTAATATACTTAAAT
>CAVJZP010000029.1:0-25234 GCA_963654365.1 Oscillospiraceae bacterium | reverse complement strand
ATAAAAAGTCCAAATAATCCTATCGTGTCAACACCCAAGTGCAACTATTGACTTTTTAAGAATAAGCAATGCCTGACAAGCTGCTTCCGATAAAGAACTACCCGACGCAATACCTGAGCAAAAGCCAGTACCAAACGCTAAAACCACAACTTCTACAACAGAAATAAAAGCAAGAAAAATTCTATCTATCGGTTTAAGAGAGGAAGACTTATCTTTAGAACATATGTCCTTTACAAAAGAAACAATCACTTCAATCGTTCTAGAAACAATTCGAATGTTAAGAATGATCCTCATGCATTGCATAACACAGCCATCTATTTTGAAAAAAAGCAGAGAACTAAGTATAATCACAAACAAAACAGAGAAAACAAGATTTATGGAGTTGAAATTTTGGATTTGCTTTTTCCTAGCTTCACCCTTTGTATTCCACGTTACATTTTTGCAAAGATAGGTAATTCCATAATCCGGAGAAACAATAAACAAGGAAGAGCCTATAAGAAACAAATCCAGCAAATTTTTGATTTTTTCTTTTCGATTGCATTCAACTCCCAAGTCAATAGCCAGAAACAAAGAGGTTATATATTTTAAAGCACTGACAACTATAAAATATATGAAATAGCCAGTAAGGAATTCCGCCACAAACTTGCTAATATCCTTAAGCCAACAGCATATAACTATTAGTGAACAAATCGTTGTCGCAAAGCAAAGCAAACAGTTTTTTCCTTCTTTTTGTATAAAAAGAGAATAAAAAATACCTACCAAGAGAATAAAACCAAATAAAGAGATGATGGTCATCAATATAATACTAAACATTGTCATAAATTTTCACCATCTTGACTTGAAAGTCACTGTTTCCCCTTTTTTTCGTCTTGAGAATCTTGCTTATCTTTTACATAGCAAATATATATTTGATTTCCTTTAATAGTCTCGTATTTTTCTACATCTCTCGATTTACTCTTTATGATTTTTTCAAACTTATCGCATAGAAACTTACAAATTACTTCATTATCATCCCGTGCCTTATTAAACTTAAATGCAGCAATAAGTAAGCAAACAATAAAAACGGCAAAAACTAAAGAAACAACACTAAGGACAACAATTGCAGGAATGGTGTTTGAGTCATAAGTAATCGGTTCCTCATGTGGCGGTCTTTTCTTAAACCAAACTGTGGCCAAATGATTCAAAAGATACATTTTTCATTTTCCTTTCTATCAGCGGCAATAAAAATCAATTTCAATACGAATATTGATTTTCTTTTCAAATCAGTTTCAATTCATAAAAACATCCTCCATGAATCTCAACTATGATCCATGAAAGGACGGTAAATATATGACATTTTACCCCCCCCGCAAAAATTGGCAGTTACAGGAGGTGGCATAGTTAAATAAATTATATCATTCGAAGCATTAAAATCAATCGTTTGCGTTTCAAATTTTACGGAGAACAAAAAAGCAAAGACTCCGACAAGGACCCCTAACTTGCGTCAGTGTTCTCTGCCAGAGTCTTTTCAAATCTTTGATTTAAATTCTTTGTGCTAAATTCTTAGAAAAACTTTTGTGTTCATTCCAAGATATAACTAAGCCACAACCCTCTCACGCCTCCGTATGTCTAGCTATCGAAATGAAGCCAAAATTGATGTCTTTGTTATAGTAACTCGTATAATTATCATCCGTCAATTCTTCCGGATTCAATACTGTAGTATAAGTATCCCCATTCTTTACAATGATAGATCCTAACGTATAGTTCTGATAGGAGTCAAACTGCTTACTGGTACCCAAATAGATTCCCCAGACAGAAGCAAAAGTAAGAGTGTTATCTCCTCCTCCGCTTTCGAATTCAAGGACAGAATAAGGAACATAGATATAGCCATCGAAACTAGCAGGAAGATAGATATAGCTATTCCAGTCTCTTCCACTGCTTCTCGTCGTTGCATTGCCGTCTAAATCATAGAGCGTGAATTCTCCACCCACTTTGATCTTTGCTCTATCTGAATCCGTTTCATTGATACGGAAATCGATAAAGGATTCAATTGCAGTATTGTTCTTGATTCTAAGGATGACACCATCTCCACCACCCCAAGAAGTCGTCTGTCCTTTCACTAGCATCGTAGCTAAACCGTCCGTACTATCTGCGGTAAATGTGACATCTGCTCCACCATTCAATGTTCCACTGAAAGGAAGCGTCGTAGGATCTGTAATTTCGCCATTGAAGGTCAGCTGAATGTATTCGCCATTGTAATCAGCAACATACTTCTGTGTAAAATTAGAAGATGTTGTATCGGTATTGGTAAGAACATTCTTGATAACACTTCCATTCAAGACCTGGAAATCACCTAAAGTATAGTTCTGATTGTAGTCTCCATAGTTCTTATAAACCGCCGTTTCAAAATACATCCCATAAACAGAGGAATAGTCGAAAGTCTTATCTCCGGTTCCATACGAGGATTCAACGCCAAATGATGTATAAGGGATATAAATATAACCATCAAAATTCGGAGTCAGGTTGATGTAGTGCCCCCAAGTACGTCCCGATGTCGCGCTTGCCTTTGCTCCGTCCATCGGATAAGTATAATACGTAGCACCAGTACCTAAGGATACACGGTCGCTGTCTGTCTCATTGATGAAGATACCAATATAAGAAGTCATTTCGGTATTGTTCTTGATACGGAAGGCAATGCCGTCTCCTGTCCAGTCATGAACATCCGGCAAGACCTTTAGATCAGATACGATATCTGTTTCAGACGCCTTGAAACTGACGATGGCACCATTGTCCAAAGTTCCTGTGAAACCAGTATCCAACGCCAAAGCATCCACCTTCGTCTTGAACTCAGCAATAAGAGTATCAATCGCATCGATGGAAGTTGCCTTCTTGACTAAGTCTACGTATTCATCGACAAGATCGAAATAGGTATCCTCTTCTGCTTTACGATAGATGATAGGATCCTTATAGTCATTGATTTCTCTCTCCGCCGCTTTCTTCTTATCGGCCAAAGCCTTTGCTTCCTCTTCCTTATACTGAGCATCCGTCTTAAGTGCATCCACAGAGGCTTTGTAGGCATTCACTGCTTCTGTGACAGCATCAACTGTCGTTGCTGCCTGAATAGCCGTTTTCGCTGTATTCTTGAATTCATCAATCTTCGTCTGCTCCGCACTACGGTAATCATCTTTGCTTACATAAGATTCAATGGCAGACAAAGCCTCTGTCTTCTTGGCTTCCAGTTCTTCCTTTTCGTATTCGGAAGCCTTTTTCAGTGCATCTACCTTACCCTTATATTCCGCAACAATGTCATCGATAAGAGTGATGTCAGTGACTGCATTGACCTTCTCCTTATATTCAGAGATATAAGCAGTGATTTTATTCTTCTCGTCGTCTCTATAATCATCTAAGGAAGCATATCCTTCGATTTCAGCAATCGCTTCCTTCTTTTTCTTCTCTAACTGCTCTTTTGCCTCATAATCTGCTTTGGTTTCCAAAGCATCGGCAGCATTCTTGAAATCTTCTACTGCATCATCGATGTCTGCTTCTGTTGTAGAAAGATTGATTCGGTCTTTTGCGGAAGTGATCAATGTCTGAAGCCAGGAAGCCTCTTCCTCTCTGTAATCTTCTTTGTTCTTATAGTTTTCAACCTCAGCAATCGCCTCGTCTTTCTTCGCCTTCAAAGGATCTGCTTTTGTTTCTTTCTCCGTCTCACTCTTCTTTTCACTTCCTTGTGAGGAAGAAGTCTGAGAAGAGGACGAAGTAGGAAGAGATTCGCTGTCATTTCCACAGCTTGTCAATGGGAGAGTAAAAGCAATGAGACTTAACATCAACAACTTTTTCTTACTAGACTTTTTCATGATAAAGTTCTCCTATTTTAAGATTTCGTCCCGTCTCGGAAGGGAAGGGATAGCTCCTCTTCTCTGTACGCAGAGGGAAGAGGCTTTCTGTGCATAATCTATTGCATCTTCGACATCATATCCATTTGCTAAGAAAGCAGCAAAGGTACCATTGAAGCAGTCACCTGCTGCCGTCGTATCGACAGCATCTACCTGATAGGCTGGAATGAATTTCTGCATCTTATCATTACAGAGATAGACACCTTTGCTGCCTAGTGTAACCAAAAGATTCTTCACCCCTTTTTCTAGCAGAGAGAAACAGGCCTTTCTGATGGAATCCTCATCCTTGATTTCCATGCCGGAAATCAAAGCGAGTTCTGTCTCATTCGGTGTCAGATAAGTGACAGTCTCTAATAGAGAATCGCTTAGCCTTACTCCTGGTGCTGGATTGAGAAGGAATATCTTTTTCTTCTCTTTGCAGAGTTTTCCGATGTACGTCACTGTATCCATCGGAATCTCCAATTGAGTGATGACGATATCGCTCTCATCGATCAAATCTGAATTCTCTTTTACCAGTTCCTCCGTGACAGAGAAATTAGCACCCGGAATGACAACGATTCGATTGTCATGCTTCTTTTCTTCAATCAGTATGGTAGCTAATCCGCTTGTGGTATTTTCATCCACCATAAGTCTTGGCTTTACCCCACACTCCGTCAGTGTGTCTTTTAGGATAGTTCCAAACGAATCCTTTCCAACCGCTCCTAGCATCGTAACATCTCCTCCGCTTAGAGCACAGGCACACGCTTGATTCGCACCCTTTCCACCAGGATTCTGCTTGAAAGAGTGCCCGAATTTTGTCTCCCCCTGAACAGGGAGAACATCGACATAGGTAGTAAGATCCATATTGATACTACCGATAACCAAAATCTTCATACACTTTCTCCTTTCATTCGTCATCTTCTTTGTTTTCGTTTTTGATCCGTTCCTGTTCCTCCCTATATAATCGGCTGTATGTCTTATCTGCTAACGAAACGACCAAGTATGCGATATATCCAAATCCAACAATCAATATAAGAGGGAGGAAAAGATAGTAGAGAAAAGCAAAGCAGGCAAGCATAACCCATATCGTTGCAGTGATAAAAATCTTCTTCCTGGCTACAAGACTTGCCTTTCTGAATCCGCTTAAGGCAGGTTCATCTCCAAAGTAGGCTCTGAACAGGGCTAGATGGAAGATAGCAGAAGTGAGCACAATAACTATACCGACGACAACGACCATGCTAAGCCATGCCAAAAGAGACATATTGGAATTGATGATCAGCTGATAGCTCAGATAGATGGAATAGCCTAATAAGGCATAGATGGGAGTGAATACACACCAATATTTCCATCCGACGGAATAATGAGTTTTGACAAGATGGAAATAGTCTTTGAATGGTCTTACATAGGTTTCCTTTTCCTTCTTTGAGAATTCAGCAAGAGCAAATAAGGCAGGATAGAAAAGAAAGGACAAGGAAAAGACTACTGTAAACAGGAATTCAAAGTTTACAAGGAATAAGTCGGCTATCGTCTTGAGAATGCGATAGCCTTTTGAGTCCATTTTCTTTTCAAAGTCGCCCATTGATTCACTCCGTGATTTCCATCGTATACTGATAAAGTCGATAAGAGCCTAAAGCGCCCCAGAAAGAGGAGGTGTTTGTCGCTACTGTATAGACACAATCGATCGATTTCGTCGATAACGTCCATCCATAAGGATCTGTCACAAGTCCACAGTTATGATTCAGATCAAATCCGGCATTGGTTGCATCAATCTTGTCCATCTCATTCCAAGAGTCACCGACAACATTGAAGAGTGTATATCCCGGATAGAAGTCCGGATTCTCAAAGTCCTCTTCCAGATAATAGATTGTCGCAGAAGAGGAGACATTGGCACCATCCGGCACTGGATGATCATCTTTAATCATATAGATTCTTCCCGAAGAGGCATCGTAACAGTAATCCGCATTTGAGATATAATCCTGCAATCCGCTCAGATTCTTCAGTCCGCGTGTCAGAACTCTCTTGGAATTCTCCGATACCATCATAGGATGATCGATATCGCTGAAATCCCATCTCTCCACAAGTTCATAGGTTGAGTTTCCGTCTCCGACGGTATAGAAAAGAAGGACTTCTCCTTTCTTATCTACGGAGACGAGACTCGGTTGACCATATCCCCACTGGAATCCCGTATTGTCATTCAAGGTGTAATGGCAGAAGGGATTGCTATCCAACTTGATCCATGGACCGGCTGGGCTCTTACTAAGAGCAAAACCGACTTCATTTGAGGTATTGTCACTAGTGACACATCCTAAATACCCCATCAAATAGTTATAGGTTTCTCCATTATGTTTGAATTCACCTTTGATGACAGAAGGATCACAGACGTGTCTGGAATCCCAAGTGTTCTCTGTCGGCTCCAACACATACTGAAGGTCAGAATATATCCATCTTCCTGTAGTGTCTTTCGTTCCGGAACGATATGCGATGTAGTCTGTGACATTTCCGTGCGTCTTATTGGCACAGTAATAGATATGTCTGACTCCATCCTCTTCAAAGATGGTCGGACAATAGTTGTAGTAATAGTCATAAAGAGGATTTTCTCCCTCTTTATGCTCAAAGAGCTGATAGTTGTCCCACTCTTTCTCTTCCATAGTCGAATCCTTGCTTTCGCTCTCTTTGATTGTCGTATCCTCTTTTCCTGTCTCACTATCATCTGTACTATTACATCCAACAGAAAACAATAAGGAAGACAGAATGAGGAGAGTCACTAATTTATTTTTCATATCCTTTCCCCCTATAAGTCAAAATGGAAATCGACAATCGCAGGAGAATAGAGATAGCTATTATCGCTACTAGTTCCCTCAGCAGAGACCGTGAATGCCACATCCAAAGAGGTCACATTGTTGACAACGGAATAGGGATTCGAGATAAAGCAAGGCGTGTAGATTCTCTCCCATCCGAATTCCTGCGTTTCGTTTTCGCCGTCTAAGACAGCCGTCTCCAAACTATCGATAGCGGTGAAGACCATGCTCCACTCATGATCGAAGGGATTTGTCAAGATATCCAGACTCGCCTTCGCGACCTGAACGGAATCGCTTGTTGCAGGCATCGTCATGACCGGATTCCTGTCTCTTACTACATACAATGTATTCGTTCCCTTATCGATGAGGAAGTCAGCATTATTGAAGATGACATCCGAATTCTTATCCTGTAAACCGTGCGTAGAGACGCTGGAAGGCTCTCCCATAACGATGTTATCCAAGTCAGAACAGTCCAGATAATTGACCCGTGTGCTCGTGATCAAAGAGTCTGCATAAGTATAGAAGCAATAAAGTTTTCCTTTCTCATCGTAGCTGACTAAAGACGGAGATCCGCATCCATAGGCAGAGCCTAATGCATAAGAGGAATAAGTGATGATAGGTTCCTCTCCGACTTTCGTCCAATTCTCTAAATCGTTAGATACTGCAAATCCAATCTGATAGAGTTTATCTTTGACTTTGGAGTTTCCCTGATAAGCAAGAAGATAGGAGTATTTTGTATTCTGATAACGGAATTCTCCTTTGACGATATCGGGATTTGAGACTCTTACCGAATCCCATCCGTTTTCACTCGGTCTAAGGCAAATCTTCGCATCCGAATACGTATACCCATTCTCTCCTTTAGTCCCGACTCTCATAGCGATAACGTCATTCGTCACATTCATCACTTCATTTGTCGTATAGAAGAGATACTGCTTATCCCCTTCTACTATGATGGAAGGATCTTTATCATAAATGCCTAAAGGATCATCAAACATCGGAGATTTTCCGTATAAGGTTTTATCTTTCCCTGTTGGCTTAGAAGATTCCCCGTTATCACTGATATCACTCTTTTTGTCATCGGTAACATCGGTTTGATTTGTCATATTGCAAGAGAACAGAAGGAGCAAAGGAAGTAAGAAAACAATCTTTTTATTCATATCCATCAGTCCTCCATGTTCGCCTGAATCGACTTGTCGCTCGTCTCAAACAAGGTATTGATCTTCGTGTCATTGAAATAGATCCCAAAGTCTGAAATGACAAAGGACAAGCCCTCATTATTAGAGCAGTCTGTTGTAACGAAGATGCCAGACATGGTCGCATTTAAATCCAACTGCATATCACCAACCGTACACCAGCTAGGGACAGAATACTGCGTGAAATCAACACGGATATATCCTTCAAAGCCAACCGGAATGACAATAGAAGGCTTTGCCATACGGATGAATTCCTGTTTGGTGTTGATATCGTAATACATCAGCATCGCACCAAGCTGTACATTCCATCTCTCAGCCACGCTTTCTCCATTGACTTTCGTCCTCTCCTCAAATTCAACATTGATGGTAATCTCTTTGCGGGAAAGATTTTTCAGATAGCAAGTGACTCCCTTTGCTTTCTCTTTTCCTTCTTCTCCGCCGTCGGCCCAATTTGTCCAATCCTCCGTATAGTATTTCGGGAATACATCGAAGGATCCATAGATATTGTTGTTGGCAATGACCTCTCCGATATCGACTCGGATGCCTTTATGCCCACCATAAGTATCGACTAAGGTATTTGTCAGTTTCGAACCACCGGACCAGACCGGGAATTCGCTGTTCAATTCCGTGTCATCGGATACATGGCTGATCCTTTCCAAGTATTTGACATCACCTTTTCTCTCTGCCACCTGTTTGGACTCTGTATAACGCTCAAACTTGATATAGTCCTCGTTGGCAATCTTCACATAGGCAGAGGAAAAATCATCATCGCTCAAAGTGGATGTGTTGATCAGACTAGTGACTGTTTCATCATCCTTGATAAGTTCTGCATCACCTAAAGTAAGACTAGTAAAAGCATCATAGCTTTTATAGACCGAGGTTGAGAAAGCAATCTGTTTTACATCACTTGGATCTGCTACCGTTCCCGTCATGAAGATATCAAGAGGAAGAATCATCCATCCATCGAATCCAGATGGAATCACAACCGCACTGTCCCATCCTCGCCAGGAATTGATGGATAAAGCTCCTCCTTTTTCCTTAAAGCAGACATTGAGGCCTGTCTCTTTGTTGACAGCAAAACTGATTCCTCTTCTGTTCTTCAGTGCAATCGTAATCGGCGTGGAGATAGAGGTCTGATTCTTGATGCGGATTGCAATAGAATCCGTGTCTGTCCCATAGTCTCTGACAGAAGGACAGATTGCCCACTGAGCGATGATATCCGATTCTGCTCCGTTATAGGAAACCTGTAGACCACCATTTAGATTATCGGATAAAGCAACCTTGCTATAGTCGATTGATGTGGCTACATCTCCTGTACCGACGCTCTTATGATCGATGACAATATATTCTCCGTTATAATCCTTGCAATAGTAATTAGAATAAGTCAAGTCATTCAGCAAAGATGGGTCTAACACCTTTCTGGATGAATTATCCTTCAGCACCTCAATTCCACCTAAGGAGAAGTTTGAGAAAGCATCGTAATGGGTGTTCACCTCTAAATAGACAGCATAGACGCTAGAATAATCCATCACCTTATCCCCTGTTCCATATCCGGACTTGATTTCAAGTCCATCATAAGGAACATAGATATAGCCATCAAAACCAGCCGGCAAAACAAGAGCATTGTCACCCGTACGGTAAGTGCAGGAAGACACTTCACCTGCTACGGAATAAAGAGTATAGGAACCATTCGCCTTTGCAGTGACTCTGTCGGAATCCGTTTCATTCAGATAGAAAAACATCGGCGAACCCTCTCCGCTTGTAATATGGTTCTTGATTCGTAGAGCAAACCCATCCCCAGAGAAATCATTGGAGACATTGGGCATCAGTTTCAAGTCAGAGCAAAGATTCGATGATGCCGTAGTAAAAGAGACAGTGACTCCACCATCCAATGTCGATGTAAACGGATTTGCTGAAGGTGTGCCGGCATATAAGGTATTGCCAGCCAAAGAGGAAAGAAACAAGAGATAAACGGGAAGCGCATGTGCTTTTGTTTTCATAAGCATATCTCCTACTTAAATGTCGAATATTGTCTTGATGAAATAGTGGAAGAACATCTCCGTATCGACCGTATCGGCATAATAGATTTCATTTCCTCTCTTATCGATTATTGTCACGGCTCTTTCGTCTCCTTCTAATCCAACATAGACGTGATCAAAAGAGAAGTTGCAGACATCCATGAATAAGGTCGATATTGCCAAAGGATCATGCATGACAGGGCAGGCAAACTCATAGTGCTTAAACCACTTCTCCATCATATTGGAAAGAAGGGAGAATCTTTCTCCATCCACCTGTTTCAGTTTTTCACGATACTTCTCTTCCAATTTAACCTGCATCGTAACGTTCAGACCGACTGCATATAATCTGACACCGGATGAATAGACAATCCTTGCCGCCTCTGGATCACAGAAGATATTCCATTCCTTGCAGTGGATATCCTTAGGATGTCCTCCCATGATTCTGATCTCTTTGATAAGTGGGATGATCTCAGGATCTTTTCTTATCGCCATCGCAACATTGGTCAAAGGACCAATAGCAACAATAACGACCTCGTGCGGATACTGATGAACAGCAGAGATGATATAGTCAACAGCATGTTCCTTCTCAACTTTAGAATCATCCATCAAAGGCAAATACTGGGGGATTAAGTATTTGCCTTTTTCATCCAGTTTTTCTCTCGCCTTGATATCGCTAGGAATCAGATCATCGACCTTAGCGATAAGAGGAACATCACATCCAGCGTATACTTTCACATCTTTGTCAAATGCCTTGATCAGGCTCTTTGTCATCTTGGCACGCTTTTGAGCGTTGCGGAAGACAGTCGTCACACCAAGAAGTTCGCATCTCGGTTCATTCAGCGCAATAGAGAGAGCAAAGGCATCATCGATATCATCGCCGATATCGGTATCCAAAATGATCTTTGTCTTATTCATGAGTTGCTCCTCTCCAATACGAGAAGTCTCCATTCGGACCAGTAGAAGGAGAAGTATAGCCGCTTAAATGAGTCGGCCATGCCTTTTCTAAACCAAGGGCTTCTTTTGCACGGGTGTATTCCTTTTTGTTGAATGCTTTGATCTTTTCCAAGTCATAACGGGAACTGATGTAAGTCAAAGCGGTATTATACTGCTCTAAAGCAGCTTCATTCGACTTGGCGCGGATGACTTTCGGAAGATACTGAGCCCATTTCTGAGTGGCTCTGTTCTCATTGGTCGTGATATCTAAGTAATCGGAGTCACTGGCATCATCCTTTAAGAAACTCGCCGTGTAATCATAGGAATAAGGGGACAAAGGCTTCTTGAGATTATCGATATAGACATCGACATCCTTTCTGCCATTGAGCGGTTTGATCTTATTGATGTAAGCCAAGTTCATCATCAACGTCATCTGATAAAGTCCGTATTTGGACGTGTTGTCGTTTGCATTGTCCGTAAGATACTGATCTGTCCAGACCACTTCTGTCTTAGTCTCATCCGACCAGTTCCAAGTCTCACCTTCGACACCGAAAGCGACAAGTCTCTGTCCTTCTTCCGAATACAGAAAATCCAACAGCTTGATGACCTTATCCGGTCTTTTGCATGTGGTCGGAATCATAGTGAAGAGATAACCCATGCCACGGATATCCTGTAAGATAGGATCTTCGCCCTTGGAGTTTCTCAAAACGAGCGGAACATATTTGATATTGGAATTATAAGCAGAGATGAAGCCCTGTGAATAATCCTGAGGAGTGACCATGGAGACAAAAACATTTCCTAATGCAATCTTGGACTTGACTGCAGCAGCATTAGCGGAGAAATTCGAATCATCAATCAATCCCTTCTGATAGCAGGTGTTGAGGAAAGTGAGTGTCTCCTGATAATTCTCGTGTTCGAGATTATAGATGTAGTCTCCGTTTTCATCTTCAAACGGCGTAGCAAAATACTGAGAGAGCCATTTGACGGAATCATTTCCTTCCGTATCGAAGACATCCATCTGGATCGGAATGGATTTGCTGTATTTGTTTTTGATGTATTCGCATCCCTGAATGAAGGAACTCGGTGAAGTCATATCACTTCCAATGGCTGCACAGGCTTCCTTATACCAATCCTCGCGGACTAAGATACCGCCATTCGGTTCCATCTTGTCCTCTGCCTTGCAGTAATTGCTGGAATAGGCAAAGTTCGGAAAACCATAAGTTTTATCATTTCCTAAGGAGAACCAATTGAAGACATCCTCCTGGAGTCTATGTTTCATAGACGGTGCCCATTTATCCATCAAGTCATTCATCGGATAGACATAGCCCTGCATTGCAAGCTGTGTGCACTGCTGATACCAGCTCTGAACCGAGATGACATCGGGAAGACTGTTTCCGGCGATCATATTGGATAACATGGAATTATCATCCGTGACAGGAGAGATGAAATTGATGGTAATGCCTGTCTTCTCCTTGATGACCTGGGAAACTCTGTCACTTCCGTAAGTAGACCAGGTAAAGGAGGAGTCATTGACATACCAGGTAATCGTCAGTTCTTCCGTATCCTTTGTCCAGGAATCCGTTCCATCATCCACTGTTTCCGGATAGTCGGGAAGCGTGACACTCGTATAATTGTTCTTTCCGTCACCTGACCCACCATTATTATCTGAAGTTTTATTGCCACATCCTGTCAAAGTGACAGTGGCAAACGCTACGAAACTGAGAAGTCTAGCATATGTTTTCTTCATGCTTCTAACCCTTTCTATCCTTTTAAGGATCCGACAACAACACCTTTCGTCAACATCTTGAAGATAAGAGGATAGACAACAAGAATCGGAATCACGGAGATGATAATAGCGGCAAAAGTAACGGTCTCTGCCGAGATATTGCCGATGATCTCCGCAGGCATGCCTGCGATGATCTTCCCAGAGGATTCCTTAATGACCTTCATCAGATAATATTGAAGAGTCCAGAGCTTCGTATCGGTCGTATAGAGCATCGTATCGTAGAAGGAGTTCCAATGTCCTACCGCAATCCATAATCCAACTGTAGAGACAACCGGAGTGGATAATGGCATGATGATGGAACGGAATATCCTGAATTCACTAGCCCCATCCATGACCGCGGATTCTCTTATCTCCTCCGGGATGGATTTGAAGAAGTTGGAGAAGACAAGCATGTTGTAGACAGAGAAGAGAGAAGGGATGATATAGACTAAGAAGTTATCGAAGAGTTTTAGCCAGACAATGATGAGATAATAAGGAACAGTACCACCAGAGAAGAACATAGTGAAGATGAAGATCTTATAGAAGATGTTTCTTCCTCTTAAGTCTGTTCTCGACATTGCGTAACCGACGATTGCGGTAAAGATCAAGGCAGTGACAGTACCGATGACTGTCCTTGCAAGCGTGATTCCATAACTCCTCCAAAGCCTGGAATCTTTTAGTACGGTCAGATAGTTTTCCAGAGTTACATCATGAGGCCAAAGATAGATATTTCCTTTGATGTAGTCGCTGTCAGTTGCAAAGGAACAGGCTAGAACATAAATCATCGGATAGAGACAAATCAGAGCGAACAATAACAGTAGAATGACATTCAGATGATCGAACCATGTCTTCTTCATGGCCTTTCCATCTGAGCCTTTCATCTTCATATGGCTGAATTCACGTTTCATACTAGATGACTCCGTTTCCGGTTATCTTCTTGCAGACCTTGTTTCCGACAACGAGCAGGATGATAGCGATGACAGATTTGAAGACACCGACCGCTGTTGTATAGGAATACTGCTGCTGAACGATACCATACTTATAGATGAAAGTATCCAAGACTTCCGATGACTCCAGGTTGATCTGATTCTGGAAAGTCCAGATGTGATCAAATCCATTGTTGAGAATTCCTGACAAAGAGAGGATGAAGAAGAGAATGATAGTAGGCGCAATAGAAGGGATCGTAATATGGAAGATCCTATGCCAACGGTTTGCGCCATCCATTCTCGCCGCCTCATATAACTGAGGATCGATACCAGCGATGGCAGCGATATAGATAATGGCTCCCCATCCTAAGCCTTTGATGATGGAAGTGATGATGATGGTCGCCCAGAAGTACTGCGCCTCACCGAAGTTGATCGACTCCGTTACCAGTTTCAATTGCTTCAGAACGGTATTGATGACACCGGACGTATCTAATAGGACTAAGATAATTCCGCCGAAGACGACCCAAGAAAGGAAATAAGGAAAGTAGGTGATTGTCTGAATGAATTTTCTGAACTTCTTGGAACGGACTTCACTGAGCATGATGGCAAAGATAATCGGTGCTGGGAAGTTGATGAGCAACTGAAGCAGATTCAATCCTAACGTATTGAACATAACATGCTTGAAGTCAGGATCTGTCAGGAAGTTTTTGAAGTTATCCAATCCGCACCATGGAGCCTCGGTCAGTGCCTTTGTAATGGAGAGGTATCCATCTGCATCCTTAAAGGCAAGAACAATACCGAACATCGGTGCATAGGAGAAGATGAGAACAAATACGATGCCAAGCATCGCCATAAGGAAGAGCTGAATCTCAGAAGATTTCCATCTTCTGCGCCTGCGCCTTTTGAACTGCAGCTCATCTTTCTTTTTCATTTGTCTCCTCCTTTCTGCATACGCTCTTTCGTTCCACAAGATAGGAGGAAACTACTTTGTTTGTATGCTCATCATCACCTTTTTCCAGAACATTGACAATCAATTCATCGATTGCTTTTGCTATGCCGTCCATATCCTGATGGATTGTTGTAAGCGGAACATCGAGAAGCTGAGAGTAGATCAGGTCATCATAGCCAACAATCGAGATTTCTTCCGGTATTGTCTTCCCTGCTTCCTTGATTGCTTTGATGGCTCCATAAGCCATCAAGTCATTGCAGGCAAAGACGGCAGTCGGATTCTCTATCATCATCTCTTTCATCGCCTTATAGCCCGACTCAAAGTCGAAGTTTCCGAACCTTACAAGCTTTTTATCAAAAGAAATACCATTTGCTTTCAGGCAGTCGATATAACCTGAATATCTGTTCTGAGCTGATGAGGTCTCAAGAGGGCCAGCGATACAGGCTATCTTTCTATGATTCCTATCGATAAGATACTGAGTGGCCGTCATCGCTCCTTGATGGTCATCGCAGACAATCTTGTTCTGAATATTGCCTTCGATCTGTCTATCGATAACGACATAAGGAATATTCAACGTATCGAGAAGATTATTGATCTTCTTCAGATTCTCTTTCGTCATCAAAGTCTCTGCGCTAGGACAATAGATCAGAAAGTCGATCATCCTGGATGCAAGAGCATTGATGGAACTATAGTCTTTTTCGAATTTATCGTTAGAGGAGCAGATCATAAGACTATAGCCATAATCATCGATGTATTCTTCCACCTTCTTTGCAATCTCAGCAAAGAAAGTATTCTCAATGCTAGGCATCACATAACCGATTGTCTTTGTCTTCTTTGTCTTCAAAGACATGGCAATCGCATTGGGCTGATATCCTTTTTCCTTGGCAATCTGCTTTACTCGGTCAATTGTTTCCTGAGGAATGTTATTCGCTTTATTGTTGAAAATCAAAGATACCGTTGTAATGGAAACACCGGAAGCAGAAGCGATGTCTTTTATATTCGTTCTCTTGTTCATGTTTACTTTAATGTGATATCAAAATGCGTATCTCTTGCCTTCAGATCTTCGTATTTCAGATTCAGCTTATTGTCTTTCGAAGGATCAAATCCTTCCGGCAGTTTTACAATGACATGGTTATCAAAACTAATGCCTTCCATCTCTTTCAGTTTGAATACACCAAAGAAATTCACACCATAATCCAATGTCTTTTCCAATTCGACGGTCAAGCCTTCCTCACCTAATGCATAGAGCTCAGGTGAGAATCCGAATTCAATATCGTGCAACTCGAACTTCTTCACTAAGACAGCCAATGTCTTTTCATACATCGAATAGGGAACATCAAGAAGGGCATCTCCAATCTGATACTGGAAGCCAGTGACTCTCTTATTCTTTGTCTTTCCCTTCTTATTTGTGACAGGGACTACTGCTTTGATTCGATGAAGCTTTCCGAGAACCTTATTCTGCTCTGGAATAGGATGAATAATTTCTTTATCGTCTTTGCTTACTTTGATGAGATGGCAATCCACATCAAACTCAAACTTCTCTCCTTCAGAAACATCTTCGTCACTGACATAGAAGATTAAATTCCCGTTGATTTGAATGTGAAGCAGTCTCTTATCTTCTAAATCTTCGCACTTCACCACTGTTCCTTCGTAGGTATTTCCTTTGACAATTGCCTTTGTCGGAATCGTGAATTCATAGGTTTCCCCCACTATCAAAGAATCGGTGATTGCCTTAGGAAGGAGATACTTCTTACCAAAGAGATCAATTGATTTATCTGAATTCAAAGTCAGAGAGTAATGTCTATATTCCGGTAATCTAGGAAGCAACGTCTCTTCTGTATCCTTGTCAAAGAAATGAAGTTTACTGCTGTCGATATAGATTTTCACTTCCTCATCCGCACGCATCAAAGCGGTGTTCTTCGTCCTGAAAATCAGACTGTCTTTGGAATCTACTAGAACAGAATTGACCAATGTCTCAGCACCAAGTTCTTCCACCACCTGAGTCTTAACAGTTAAAGAAAGATTATCATCCGGATCCTGTATTTCACTTTCCAGATGAATGTCTTCGGAACGGATGCCGACAATGATTTCTCTTCCATCAAAGTATTTTGCATCCATTTTCTCCACTGTCTCACTAGGAATCTTCAGTTTGGAATCAGACATAGAGAGCACGAATCCATCCTTTTCATCATGAACCAACGAACCTTTGAAGAAGTTCATCTGTGGTGTTCCAATGAATCCGGCTACAAACTTATTGATCGGGTAGCTATATAAATTCTTCGGAGTATCGATCTGTTGCACAACACCTTTCTTCATGACAACAATACGGGTGCCCATTGTCATTGCTTCCGTCTGATCATGAGTGACATAGATGAATGTTGTCTGAAGTTTTTTATGCAGTTTAGAGATTTCTGTTCTCATCGTTGCTCTCAGCTTCGCATCAAGGTTGCTCAAAGGCTCATCCAATAAAAAGACCTTCGGGTTACGGACAATCGCTCTTCCTAAAGCAACACGTTGTCTCTGGCCTCCCGACATCTCTTTCGGTTTCTTCTCCAAATACTCCTCAATATCGAGAATCTTTGCTGCTTCATGAACACGGGAATCGATTTCATCCTTTGGAAGCTTTGCAATCTTCAAACCAAAGGCCATGTTTTCATAGACTGTCATATGTGGATAGAGTGCGTAATTCTGGAAAACCATGGTAACCTTTCTATCCTTCGGTTCTAAATCATTGACTAAGACATCATCAATAAAGAGGTCTCCTGCTGTAATCTCCTCTAATCCAGCAATCATTCTTAAAGTCGTAGACTTTCCGCATCCGGAAGGGCCGACAAAAACAATGAACTCCTTGTCCTTGATCTCCATGTTGAAATCAGACACTGCCTTCGTTCCGTTTTCATAAACCTTATAAATATGATTTAGTTTTAGACCAGCCATGGAGCTCTCCTTTGTTCTTTAGTAAATCGTTTTACTAAAATCTAAGACTATTATATTTTTCTTTGTAAGCGCTGTCAACAAAGTTTTTATTTTGAAGTTTGCTTTTCACTATTCAGAGTTCAGCTTCAGAGTTAGATGCATTGATAAATCCACATCTTTATCATGCAGCCATCCTATATTTACCTAACAATAGCATTTGTTCTCATCAGTTTGTTTGGTATAATACTTACAGGTAACGAATATGGACTTTATAGCTGCATTGATTGAAAAAGAAGATAACCGAAACAGAATCATGATTGAAAAGTATTCTGAGGAATTAAACTCCTTGCCAAAAGGAGTACTGAAGCCAAAGAACATCAACGGAAAAATCTATTACTATCTTATCTTCAGAGACGGAAATAAAATCATCAGCAAGTATATTGGAAAAGACGAAGAGAAAATAAACAATATCAAGGAGCAGTTATCAAGAAGAAAGCAGATACAGGAAATACTGAAAAAACTGTCAAAAGAGAAAGAGCAGATTCAAAAGATGGAGGCAACATTATGATTCTATATCATGGTAGCAATATGATTGTAAAACAGCCAAAGCTGATTGAACAGAACCGGTATTTGGATTTCGGAAATGGATTTTATACAACATCCAATAAAGACCAAGCCATGAATTTTGCAAGGAAAGTCACTATTCGAAGAGGAGGAGAGCCAATCGTCAACGTCTATGATTTTGATGATAGCGGAAACAGTGAACTGATCATAAAAAGGTTCCCGTCTCCTAACGAAGCCTGGCTCGACTTCGTATCCAAACATAGGAACGGAATCTATGATGAGGAAGAATACGATGTCGTCATCGGACCTGTTGCAGATGATGACGTCTATCGAACACTGCAAGTGTATTCATCCGGTTTGCTTACAAAGGAACAGGCCTTGGAAGCACTCAAAATAAAGAGATTATTCAACCAATATGTCTTTGCCACCGAAAAGGCAATCTCTCATCTGAAATTCATCGAAACAGAGGAGGTATGACCATGGACGAGAAATTCAATTCAATCTTAAGTATAGCAATCATCCCACAGACGATATCGTTGATTGCAGAAAAAGATGATATAGATGAAGATATAGCCTTAAACGAATTCTATAATTCAAAGGTTTATTCTCTTCTATCCGATGAGAAAACAAAAATGTGGCATTATAGCCCATTCGCAATCTATCAGATGTGGAAACACGAAAAAGAAACAGGAGAAGTCTTGTTTCCAGAGGAAGCAGCATGAGCAAAGAGTTACCATTTATTGTCCTTTGTGTCGAAGAATACAAAAACAGAAAAGGAATGACCGGAAAGGAAGTTGTCGACCTGTTCAACAAATACTCCGTATTCGATTACATCCGATCCTTTTACGATGCCTTACACACCACAGGAACAAGATACATCATCAACGATATCGACCTCTATATCGATTCCAGAAAGGCCGCATAAGCAACGAAAGATTCCTTATAATTCTTGATTGTATCCACTCTCTTTTCATCTGTTTACCTTATTCTTCCTTTAACCTGCTCTGGTGTTAGCATCTACAATAACACCTCCATATATCTTCGAATCACATTATCAACCCGAAACAGTTTTGCATATTCCATCAATCGATTCCGATTCTTATCCTTGCGGAAAACATAACTCTTCAAAGCAATATAGAAGCCCTGTGCCTCAACGCTACTTCTGCTCCTGATCAAATCACATACGATTCGTTCTAGATCATACATCGGAATCAGGTTCCCATGATTATCCTTGCCTTCTGTCTTTCCGATATTGAGCAATTCCTTTTTCACCGTATACACTTTGCGGTTTCCATCTTTTATCAGTCTATGGACATTGTAACCTCTATAGATAGTTAATGTATGTGTCAACGGCTCTCTATCTATCAGGTCATAATAATAAAACGCTTCATCATGGGAAAGCACAGCATTCTAGCACCTCTTATGCAATACATACAATTCATCTGTCAATTCCGTTTTTGTCGAATAAAAGCCATGACAGACTTTTTCCATTCCATTTTCTTCAATGCATTTGTAAAACATGAATTTTGAAATTCCTTCCTTCACTACATCCTTAAATGAAATGCAGCCATGATCTTGAATCATTTCCTCCAACTCATTCCTTCCACCACCATCTTTTCGCGCTTATATTACATTCAAAATAAGCAAAACAGTCAAGTTCCCATTCTCGTTCATAGCTTGTATAAATGCAACACTGAGCATAAAGCAGTGAAAGTAAAAGAGAACTATCCGGCTTCATTAAAGAAGGATAGTTCTCATGATTTAACGTCGATGCTGACAATAACGTAATCTACGTTTTTGCGTGATGGAAGTCGAATTACTCGCCTCTTACTCTAATTCGATTGTTGATGGCGGTTTGGATGTAAAGTCATAGACAACACGGTTGACACCTTTGACTTCATTGACAATGCGGTCAACGACCGTTGTCAATATATCGTAAGGAATCGGATAGGCTTTTGCTGTCATGAAATCATCCGTCTGCACCGCTCTTAAGACAATTGCATAGTCATAGGTTCTTCCATCTCCCATGACTCCGACGCTTCTCATATTGCTAAGAGCAGCAAAGTACTGACTGATCTCTTTGTCAATTCCGGCTTTATGGAGTTCATCACGGAAGATATAATCTGCTTCCTGAACGATTCTGACCTTATCCGGTGTGACTTCACCGATGATTCTGACACCTAATCCCGGTCCTGGGAAGGGCTGACGGGATACGATCGTTTCAGGAAGTCCTAAAAGTCTACCGACTTCACGGACCTCATCCTTGAAGAGATCCTTCAAAGGTTCCACTAATCCTTTGAAGGACATGTTCTTGGGCAATCCACCGACATTGTGATGGGATTTGATCTTTGCGGAGATGCCTAATCCGGATTCGATGCGGTCAGGATAAATGGTACCCTGTGCTAGGTATTCACAGTCGGATAACTTCTTCGTCTCTTCCTCAAAGACTTCAAGGAAGGTAGCACCGATGATCTTTCTCTTCTGTTCTGGTTCGGATACGCCTTTCAGTCTTTCAAAGAAGAGAGGACCGGCATTGACGCGGATGAAGTTCAGTTCGAATTTTCCTGTCTTTCCAAAGACACGTTCCACTTCATCCCCTTCATCTTTTCTCATCAGTCCATGGTCGACAAAGACACAGTATAGATTCTTTCCGATAGCTTTGGACAATAAAGCAGCGACAACAGCAGAATCCACACCTCCAGAGAGTCCTAATAGGACCTTCTTGTCACCGACCCGTTCTCTGACTTTCTTGATTTCTTCCTGAATGAAGGATTCACTCTTCCATTCTCCCTTCAATCCACATACCTTGTAGACGAAGTTCTCTAACATGGTCTGTCCCTGAAGCGAGTGTCTGACTTCCGGATGAAACTGAGTTGCATAGATTTTCTTCTCTTTAGATTCAAAAGCAGCAGTGGGGCAGTTATCCGTATTGGCCGTCAAGACAAAGCCAGAGGGAATCTTAGAGATATAGTCTGTATGAGACATAAAGACTTCTGTTGTCTTATCCACATTTTCCAATAAGAGAGAATCCTCTTTCAGAACATGTACACTCGTCTGTCCATATTCCGAGATGGGAGCATGCTTGACCTCTCCGCCTAATAGATAGGCGATCAATTGAGCACCATAGCAGATGCCCAGTATGGGTTTATTCAGATCAAAGATCTCTTTTCCGATATGCGGAGATTTCTCATCATAGACTGAGTTCGGACCACCCGTGAAGATGATACCTTTGATAGATGGATCCTTTAGTTTCTCAATATCAGTAGTATAAGGCCAGACTTCCGAATAGACATGACACTGACGGACACGGCGAGCGATCAATTGATTGTATTGACCACCAAAATCAATGACAACGATTTTATCCTTGACCATAGGGGCCTCCCTGTTAACTCATATATTATAAAGATTGGCTGACAGTTATAAAAGAAAACATTTTGCCAAAGTGTGTTTTAGGTTAAAATATAGATATGAATATCAACGAACTGAAAAGCAGGATTGCTCTTATCCAAGACGAAAAAAAAGTAACCTTTTCCATTGGAGATGAAATCCTCTCCAATCACTTTGAAAGCGATAAGGAAAACAAGATGACAGAGGAAGACACCTCTACTCTCTTAGCGATGACCATCTATTCCTGGATCAGCAATAGCATCATCTTCAAGGCACAGGGTAGAGAATCCTATCAGAAAGGATACTCCTACTTCAAAGATGCGTGGGATAAGATCATCAAGAATCAGAAGGAAGAACTGAAGGCACAGGGCAAGACAGAAGAAGAGAATGCCCTCTTCCTCTTAGATGAGTTTTTCAGCAATAGCAGACAGGTCCTTCTCTCTGAGATGATTGCAAAGTTTGCTCCTCTTGCTGTCTTATCCTTGATATCAGAAAAAGAAGAGGAAAGTCTAGAGATCATCAAGACCTTCCAAAAAGAAAAAGAAATCATCTTCAATCAGGTTGTCCTCTTCTCCCGTTCCCTTTTCCACTGTTTCCTCAACAGAAACGATATGGAAAGCGATAAGATAAGACCCGACTATTTCTCCTTAGGAAACGGAGTATTCCTATACAAGGATAACACGATAGTTGTATCCACATGGCAGAACGCTTTCACTCTTGACGCCTATAAGGAAGTCTTATATAAAGGACTTAACTCCCTTTCTAGCAATTTCCCAACTGCAAATATAGAATCTGTTTCTGTCATATACCTCGTGAAAGATATCTTTGCCATCTGCAAATTATAAAACAATCTTCTATATATCAGCAAAGTCGTATATCTATCTTTTTCATTCTTTCTTTTCCTTGCAACCAATAGTTGCGCGATTGAAAAGCAGACTTGGTAGTCTGCAACTGCTCCATTCATTAAACTGATGGCCGTAAACGGAGGAAAATCCTATGAACATCAAAATCGCAGATCGTTTAGTCGAATTAAGAAAGAAGAACGGACTATCCCAAGAGCAGTTAGCCGACAAATTAGGCTTATCCAGACAGGCCGTCTCCAAATGGGAAAGAGCAGAGGCCAGTCCCGATACAGATAACCTTATCTGCTTAGCAAAGCTCTACAATGTCTCTTTGGATGAACTGCTCTCTACCGATGAGACTGTAGAAGAGATTGCAAAGGAAACAAAAGAGAAGGAAGAAGAAAAGAAATCTACAGCAGAGAAGAGTAAGACTACCATCAACGAAGATGGAATCTACATCCGTGATGAGGATGGAAGCACCGTCTCAATCTCATCGGATGGAATCCTATTGAAAGACGGAGAAGACACTCTCCACATCCACGGACATATCCTATCCAAGGATGATGAAGAAGACTCACCCAAAATAAAAAAACAGAATATCATCTCTGGATCCTTATGGGGTGTATCGATACTCGTTATCACACTTGCCTATATTCTGATCGGACTCTTCCTCGATAAAGGATGGGCTTTGTATTGGCCTCTCTTCCTATTTGCTCCTATCATCCCTAGCATCTATGACTCCATATCGAAAAAGAATTTTTGCTCCTTCCTCTATCCTCTTTTAGTCGCTGGCATCTATTGCTTTATCGGAACTATGCTTGGTCTCTGGCATCCTTATTGGTTCCTCTTCCTCACTATTCCTGTCTATTATGCTGTCTTTGCTTCTATCGATAAGCTGATCAAAAAAGAGAAGAAAGATTAAAAGAGTCTTTTCTATTGATGTCCTGTGGCAAGGCCACAGGACATTTTTTCTGCCTTTCTCGATAATTCCGGACATTTTTGAAAATTTATCCCTTTGAATCACTCGCTTTGGCATTCAATTATTTTCTAAATTAGCACATCTTTTCTCCCAAAACGATATTTGAAGCATTGGTTTTGGGAACTTTGAATGGTCAAAACAGAAACAAATTGATTTCAAATCCACCATTGAACATTGCAAAATTTAATGTTACCCTCCGCCAAGGTCGCTTTCAGTTAACTAGTTGTCGACAAGACACATTCATGAATTTTATAAATTACATACTGATATAATTCGGAATGTAATAACGTTGGACTCGTTCTTTCAATAAATTTGTAATGGTAAACGTTGATTTGTCACACCAAATACTTTAAAGCAGTATTATCAATGGTAAATCGACAATAATATATGATACACAAGCCCTGAATTCCAAGTTCAAGAAATACTCAAACATCAATAACAAGATAAGTTTTGAGATAAGTAAAGGAAATCTTTCCAGAATAAAAGAGGACTATACAGTGACAATGAAAAGATAGGCCGTCTTGTCACTGCCAATGTTTTATATGGATCTTCCTATATTCTCTTTGAATATGCTCTTTCTGTATATGGATTGATTCCGGAATATGTATCCACAATCACTTCCGCTGTCTTCGGAAAGAAAAACAATAAGACATACGAAACTAAAACTCAAAAAAATGAATACAAAAGCATTCCTGCGAATATATTTTATTATGGAATACTATATCAGAAGAATGAAGAAGGAATTCACGATAAGATAGCCTCAAAAGAAAAAGGGTTATACGACATGCTGTATTCCAAGTATGCTGTCCATTCCATCAAAGATCTAAAAACAATGTTATTTGATGACCTCAGAATCGATGAGAATGAATTCATGAAACGCGACTTTGAATTCATAAAGAAGATAGCACCTCTATATCACTCCAATACATTGCTGACACTTACAAAATATATAGGAGGTCGCTATGACAGCGGGAAGCATGGTTTGAATAAATGTAACGAATAATATATAATATTCATTACAAAAGAGGTGCCAACGATGTCAAATGGTTATATGTATGAAATAAAGAAACGAATATCATCTTCTCCTTATGGGTCTGTTTTTGTCCCTTCTGACTTTTCAGATATTGCCGATGCAAATACGGTCAGACAGAATTTAAGCCGCCTTGTCAACGATAAAACATTAAGACGTGTTTTCCAAGGTGTATACGAAAAGCCAAAATACAGCGAATTGCTTAATGAATACGTCGCAACAGACCCAGATGCAGTAGCACAGGCATTAGCCAGAAATTATCGTTGGACCATTGCTCCAAGCGGAAACACTGCCTTGAATCTTCTTGGATTCTCTACACAAGTTGCTGCTATCTATTCCTATATCAGTGATGGTCCATATAAAACATATGAAGTGAACTCCACAATATTGGAATTCAAACATAGAACCAACAAAGATATCTCAGGTTTATCCTATACGACCAGTTTAGTGATACAGGGTTTGAAAGTTTTAGGAAAATCTAATATAACTTCAGAGATTATCCAATCCTTTTCTGAAAAAATATCAGACAAAGATAAGAAAATATGTCTAAGCGAAGCGAAAGAAACAACCGATTGGGTATATGAAACAATAAGGAAAATATGTAAAGGCGAAACACAATGAGAGATGTAGCAAAATTCACAAATGATGAGAGAAGCGAACTTTTTCGAAACACAGCTTCAAAGATTGGGTTAAACATTGCCATCGTAGAGAAAGATTTTTGGGTATGCTATACACTCGACTATTTGTTTCACCGATGTCCATGGAAGAATTCATTAGTATTCAAAGGCGGGACAAGTCTATCTAAAGCATACAATTTGATCAGCCGTTTCTCAGAAGACATCGATCTCATTTTGGATTGGTGCCTATTAGGTTATAATAAAGATGAGCCTTGGAAAAAACGTTCAAATACAAAGCAAAGCAATTTTAACAGAGAAGCAAACGTACGTGCGGAAGCATTCTTGTCAAATCACTTTTGCCCCATCATCCAAGCAGATATTTCCAGGGAACTTAGCCTCAATGCTAAAATCTACATAGAAAACAAGGACAAGTAGACCATTTTATTCGAATATCCTCGATTAT
>CAVJZP010000028.1:0-25266 GCA_963654365.1 Oscillospiraceae bacterium | reverse complement strand
CTTGAAAGGGATGTGAGTTAACCGCTTCTCCACCAGGCCAATGGAAGAATGGCGCCTGCTGTAGGACTCGGACCTACGACCTACCGGTTAACGGCCGGTTGCTCTACCAACTGAGCTAAGCAGGCAGCGAAGAAGAATATACCAAAGTTTTAGAAAGTTTGCAAGAGATTTTACTTACTTTGTCAATCTTTTTTTCTCAATGAGATTCTTGACATCCTCGACTGTGACGATGTTAGCCATCTCATCAAGACTTGTCTCAGGAAGGGAGAATGTCTCTTCGATGGAGATGATGAGTTCCGCTTTGTCTAAGGAATCCAATCCTAAAGCATCCAACTCGGTTTCCGGAGTGATATCCTCAATAGCGATATCGCACTTTTTGACTTTCTCAGCCAATATCTCTCTTAACTTAGCGTAAATATCCATAGATTATTACCTCTTTTCCGCATAGGTGACGATGGAAAATATCATCTGCGTGAAAATAATATAATATATTTTATCTTGAATTGCTATCTTTGATAAAGAAAAGTTATAATATTGTGGTTACTGAAACACATAAATATCTTATATGAATCATTTTCTTTTTTTCTCGATACCAACGCCCGACAACATGCCAGAAGACAGTGTCAGAATCGGATTTCTTATCCTATTCGTCTTTCTGTTCGCCCTTCTTGTTGTCGTATTTGTCTTGGCTTTCTCCCGTCTCGACAAAAAGACACTGGCAAAACTGGAAAGCAACGATTTCAATATAAGAGTCTATACCTACGATTACATCAAAAAGAGATTCTACAGTTTTGACAAGATCAACCTGACAAATATCAAGACCTATTCTGAAGAGGAATTCCTCGCACAGTTCCGGCGTTCCGATACCTATCGAATTCAGGAATGGTTCCAAGGCATTATAAGCGAAAAGAATCCGGGCAAGCGTTCTCTTCAGGTCGACATCAAGATCAATAAGGGAAAGAAGTACAGTGCATCCATCCTTCACTTCACTTCCATCAAAAGAGATATCCAGTGCATCCACTTCGAAAGTCAATTGCTCTCCTATGTCTCAACGACTAAGAACAATTTCGATATCACGAAAAAGAATTCGCAGCGCTATTTCCTTAAGAATGAGGATGAATGCAAAAAGTTCCTCGCCAGCTGTGAGGCCGATATCTTAGGCTCGATGCTCTACTTCGAATTCTTCTACACAAAGAAGAACCCGACACCAGAAGACTTTGAGACGATGGAAAAGGCAAAAAGCGGCGCCATCAACATGATTGTGCGCTACTTGAGCAAATCCAGAAGGCTCTGTAAGCTTTCTTCGAATGAATTCCTCATCATCGACACTTCCTCCCTTTCGAAGCTGATGACGATGAATATCGCATCCTCCATCAATACGACACTGCAGCAGTATCTCAACTTCAATTCACCGGATATCGATCTTACGATCGCCATCGGTGTGACGATCGGTACTCTCTACCAAGGAAATTATGTCCTCGGAAAAGAGCAGGCCAAGAAGATGGCCGATGCAATCTGCCAAGGCAAAGCCAAGAATGACCGCATCCTCATCTATGATGAGACCTTCTTCAAGAACTATGAACAGGCGATGATTCAGAAGGGGGAAGTCAAGAGACTTCTTCAGAACGGAACCTTCCGCGTCTACTTCAGCGCCACCTACGATGTCGAGACAGGACTTCAGTCCTTCTATATGGTGCGCTGTCTCCCATACGGCATCTCCGTCAAAGAATTTGATGATGTCATCTCTTACTCCGAAGAAATCAGCGGCGGAGTCGATCAGCTTCTTGAAAACGTCTACAGCAAGATCATCGCTGTGACGAGGTCAACGAAACAGGAAGTCAGCGTTGCAATCAGGCTTCCCTATCATTCTCTGAAAAAGCACTTCGCTTTCGTAAAAAGCCACCCATCCAATATCAAATGGATCTTCTGTATCCGTGTCCTCGACCTTCTCACGAGCACCGATGACAGCAATGCCATCATCCGCACTCTGAAAAACTGCACCAGCGAGAACACAGAGATTGGACTTATCATCGACACCCTCTCGAGCAACCCGAAGCCAAAGATTCTTCAGGTCGCCAGTTACTTCTTCGTTCCGAATATCTTCACCACAAAAGCATCCAGCCACGAGGATTCCATCAACAACATGAGATTGATTCAATCCGCCTATCATACACAGTTTAAGACACCGATTGTCTTCTATGACTTAGACAATATCGATGATATCGAGACCGGTATTGTCAACGGTGGCAAGATCTTCGAATGCAGGGAAGTATCCAAGATGTCTTCGAGACTGGAGGCAATCGATGAGGATTCCATCGACTTTTTGAAGGCCGATGCGAAGAAACTCGCACCGAAGCGTATATTGTTCGATAAGACATTCAGCACAATCAACAAGGAGAAAATCAAAAATGGCTGACAAAAAAGTTACTAGCATCACAAGCAAGAGTGAAAACATCACCCAATGGTATACCGATGTATGCCAGAAGGCAGAGCTGATGAGCTATGCCAAGACGAAGGGATTCATCATCTACCGTCCGGACGGATATGCTCTTTGGGAAGAAATTCAGAACTTCTTCAACAAGAGAATCAAGGCCTTAGGCGTCAGAAACGTCTATCTCCCTTCTCTTATCCCGATGTCCTTATTGCAGAAGGAAAAAAATCATATCTCTGGCTTTGCTCCGGAATGTGCTGTCGTCACCAGAGGCGGAAACAAGACCCTTCAGGAAGAGATGGTCGTAAGACCGACTTCCGAGACTCTTTTCTGCGATCACTTCAAGGATATTGTCCACTCCTATAACGACCTTCCCGTCAAATACAACCAGTGGTGCTCTGTCGTCCGCTGGGAAAAGACCACAAGACCATTCTTAAGAGGAAGTGAATTCCTCTGGCAGGAAGGACATACGCTCCATCAGAGTGAAGAGGAAGCACGCGCTTTCACACTTACCATCCTAAGGAACTACAACGACATCGGAAGAGAGCTTCTCGCCATTCCTTTCGTCATGGGGCAAAAGCCTGCCAGTGAGAAATTCGCCGGCGCTGTCGATACCTATACGATTGAAGCCCTCATGCCGGACTGCCAGGCGCTTCAGTGTGGAACTTCGCACTATCTCGGAACGGGATTCCCCGAAGCATACGGCATCAAATACCTGAGCAAAGAGAACAAGATTGAATATCCTCATTACACTTCCTGGGGTGTCTCAACCCGACTTCTGGGGGCCTTGATCATGGTGCATGGCGATGATGAGGGACTCGTTCTCCCTCCTAGAATCGCTCCGATTCAGGTCGTCATCATTCCGATCCGCATGGACAGCAATCCGGAAGTTCTGAAAGCCTGCAAGGAAGCAGAAAGCAAACTTAAAGATAACGGTGTCCGCGTCTATCTCGATGACAGCAGCAAAACTCCGGGATGGAAATTCGCTCAGTATGAGATGAAAGGCATTCCGCTCCGTATCGAAATCGGTCCGAAAGACCTTGAAAAAGGTCAGGCCACCTTATCAAAGAGATATGATTCAAGCAAGAGCACGATGTCCTTAGAGGAGATCGAAAAGTCCATTCCTTCCACTCTTGAAGAGATTCAGGAAGGCATGTATCAGAAAGCCTTGTCCTTCCTTAACGGCCACATCTATGAATGCCATAACTATGAAGAGATCAAGGATGTCGTTTCCAATCAGAAAGGCTTTGCCAAGATGATGGTCAAATCCTCTTTGGAAGGTGAAATCGAAAAGAAGATGAAGGATGAGTTCAACGCCACTCCTCGCGTCATGCCTTTCGATCAGAGGCCGTTCCAGAGCAAAGACTCCTATACCGGTGAAGAGGGAGCAGATACTGTCGTCTATTTCGGACGCGCCTATTGATCAATATTTGGAGGATTTATGAATATTTTCGATGAAAGAATCGCCCGTCTGCAGAAGCAGATGAAGGCGGATAACATCAAAGCATACATCATACCGAGCACCGATCCGCATATGTCGGAAGAGTGCGCCAGCCGCTTTGCGGCAGAGCGTTTCTATTTCTGCCCGTTCAAAGGCATGGATGGCACGCTTTTAGTCACGGAAGACCATTACTATATCTATACCGATGGCCGTTACTGGACTGAGGCCGAAGGAGACATCAAAGGATCTTGCTGCATCCTTGTCTACCAGGGAAAGCATGGTGTTCCTTCGATGTCGGAATTCATCAAGGAGAATAACCTCTATCCTTTAGGTATGGACACCTCTCTCTTCTCTTTGAATGAGCTCCGTTCCTTTGTCTTGGATAAGACTTCACCGATTAAGAAAGTCTCTTATCGAAGACTCGTTGAAAACCTTCCTGCCCTTCCGGAAGGAAAAATCTGGAAAGTCGAAGACAAGTATCTCTCTACGACAAGAGAGGAACGCGTCGCTTCGGTTATGAATGTTGTAAAAAAAGAAGGCGGTCAGGCAATTGTCGTACCATTGCTCGATGATGTCGCCTATCTTTTAGGGTACAGAGGAAGCGATATCCCCTGCACTCCTGTCTTCTATTCCTATCTCTATATCGATGAGAATAACCACCTTTCTCTCTTCATCGACAAGAGCAAACTTCCTGAGAGCTTTGATTCGGATATCAGCGTTTACGATTATGAGGCGTTCGATTCCTTCTTAAAGGATCATAAGGATGTACCTACACTGATCGATCCCAATAAAACCAACGCCTACATCTGCTCCACCCTGAAAGAGCCAATTTTCTATTCGTCCCCTGTCTACAATCAAAAGGCAGTCAAAGGCAAAATCGAAATCGAAAACACCAAAGAGATTCAGGCCATTGATGGCATCGCCGTACTGAAGCTGATGAAATACATCGACGACAAAATCGATTCCGGCATGCTCAATGAAGAGAATCTCGCCGAATACCTCAACGCAAAGAGATTAGAGAACAAAAGATGCTTTGATCTCTCCTTTGAGACGATTGCTGCTGTCGATAGCAATGCTGCCATGATGCATTATGCTCCAAGCAAAGACAAATTCTCCCCAGTCACAAGAAACAACCAGCTCCTTTTAGTCGACTCGGGTGGACAGTACTATGGTGGAACGACCGATACGACCCGTACCTTCATCGTCAGCAAACATGTCTCTGAGGAAGTGAAGCACGATTACACATTGACTTTGAAGTCTCAGATTGCTTTGTCCACTTCCATCTTTGAAAAAGGATGCACCGGTCATTCTATCGATATCAAAGCGAGAGAGATCATGTGGAAAGAGGGCTTAGACTATAAATGCGGTACGGGACATGGCGTCGGATATATGTCCTGTGTCCACGAAGGACCGATTGGTTTCCGTTTCTATGACCGCCCAAGCCGCGGAGATAATGGCGACCTTCAGTTAGGCCATATCATCACAATCGAGCCCGGTGTCTATAAAGCCCATCGATACGGCATCCGTTTAGAGAACAACCTCCTTGTCATCCCTGCCTTCGAGACAGATGACGGCATCTTCTATCAGTTTGAGACGATCACCTATTGTCCGTATGACAGAAGAGGCATCGATCTGACGATGCTCTCCGCTGAGGAGATCAGCTGGATCAACGACTATCACAAGATGGTCTTTGAAAAACTTGCACCGCACTGCAAAGGCGACAGCGAACTTCTCGCCTATCTCTCTAAGCAGTGCGCCCCTTTGTTTCGATGAACAGAATCGTTCTCTTTGAACCGGAAAAGCCGGCAAACATCGGAAACATCATCCGCACCTGCATGGCGATGGACGCAAAGCTGACAATCATCGGGCCATTGACTGTGTCCTTGGATGAGAAAGCGTTAAGAAGAGCTGAGATGGATTATGCCATCGGTTTTGATATTGAGCGCTTTGATACGATAGAGGACTTTCTTTCCGTTCACGGAAAAGAGGATGGCTATTACATCACCCGATATTCGGAACACACCTACTCCGACTTCGATTACTCGGATGTTTCGAAAAATCATTTCTTCATGTTCGGAAGAGAATCCACCGGTATTCCAAAGGATGTCTTAAAAGAACATTATGAGAAGACAGCCCGCATTCCGATGGCGATCAACGCAAGAAGCCTCAACCTCTCCAATTCTGTCGCAATCGTACTCTCGGAAGCGTTAAGACAACAGGATTTCTACTCCCTTGCCACGACAGAAACGATCAAAGGAAGAGATTTCCTCAAAAATTATCCCGACGGCAAAAAGTGATTTTTTCTTGTTGGTTTCTGTTGAAATCGCTCTCTTATTTCTTTATCATAAAGGTGTCTAGAAATAATGCGCGTTTCCGACAAATTCGATTCAGGAGACCTACATCGCCGGACCGGTGTCGAAAGCCTATCGTGAATAGGAATCCTAAAGTCCCGCTGCGGTATCCACTTTATACCATGGGAAAATGGTGAAAGTTCTAGATGCGGATGGAAAACCATCCGCTTTTTCTTTTTTCATATGTTCAAAAATGCTAGAATAGAAGCAGTTAACGAATGAAATTCAAGGAGGACTGTATGAATTACGATAAAGTAGCCTTAGCGACCTTGCGTGGTCTCTCGCTCGATATGATCTGCAAAGCAAAGAGCGGACACCCTGGCATCGCCCTTTCTGCCGCTCCGCTTGTCTACACCCTGTTCACAAGACATCTCAACGCCAACCCAGAAGATCCCAACTGGATCAACCGCGACCGCTTTGTCCTGTCTGCAGGCCATGGTTCCTCTCTTCTCTATGCTACCTTGCATCTTGCCGGATATCATATTCCGTTAGAGCAATTGATGCAGTTCAGACAGTTAGGAAGCCTCACACCTGGTCATCCCGAATACGGGCACACCCCAGGAGTCGATGCGACATCGGGTCCTTTAGGCCAGGGTTTAGCGCAGGCTGTCGGTATGGCAATGGCAGAAGCGCATCTTGCCGCTATCTATCCGGAAGGAAACCGTCTTATCAACCATTATACCTACGTCCTCACCGGCGATGGATGCTTAGAAGAGGGTATCTCTCAGGAAGCCATCTCCGTTGCTGGCTATCAGCAATTGAATAAGCTCATTCTTTTATACGACTGCAACGACTGCACCTTAGATGGTCCTCTTTCCAATTCTTCCATCGAAGATACGAAGAAGAGATTCGAAGCAGCCAAATGGAATGTTCTCGTCGTCAATGACGGAAACGATATCGATGAGATCGACAAAGCCATCTCCATGGCAAAGCTTGCCAAAAACAAGCCGACCATCATCATCTGCCACACCGTCATCGGCTATGGTTCTCCCCTTGCCGGTTCCAATAAGAGCCACGGAAAAGCATTCACTCCGGAAGAGGTCGCTCGAACAAAAGAGACCTTGGGTGTCTCCTTCCCTGCCTTCCAGGTCAATGAAGAGGCTTATCTTGCTTTCAAGGAAAGTTTCATCAAGCGTGGAAAGAGTAAGTATGAAGCCTATGTCAACGACTGCAAGGATTACGAAGAGAAGTATCAGGATGACTATCATCGCTTCGTCTCCTTCGAAAAGAACGATGTCTCTCCGTATATCTTCAAAGGCGCACCGAAATATGAAGATGGATTCAAAGATGCCACTAGAAACACTTCCCAGGCATTATTGAATGTTGTCGCTGAGGAAATCCCGAATCTCATCGGCGGAAGCGCCGATGTCGCAGAATCTGTCAAGACCAATGTCAAACTCTTCTCTGACTTCACTCCGACAAACCGTGCCGGGCAGAACATCAACTTCGGTATCCGTGAATTCGAAATGGCATCCATCCAGAACGGCATGCTCCTTCACGGAGGTTTGAGAACCTATGTCGGCTGTTTCCTCGTCTTTGCCGATTACATGAAGGCGGCTATCCGTATGTCCGCCATGGAAAAGGTTCCGGCCATCTATCTCTTCAGCCATGACTCGGTCGCTGTCGGTGAGGATGGGCCGACTCATCAGCCGATTGAGCAGCTTACGATGCTCCGCTCTATTCCGAATGTCACCGTGTATCGTCCAGGCGACGCTATCGAATGCGCTGCCGCTTACCACTACGCCTTCACTTCGACAAGCCGTCCGACCGCCATCATTCTCTCTAGACAAAATCTCGTCAACAATGCAGGGACAAGCTTTGAGGGGTCTTTGAAAGGCGGCTATGTCGTCTCAAAGGAACAAAATGAAAACCAGCTCACTTTGATCGCTACTGGCTCTGAAGTCAATACCGCGATCAGCGTACAGAAGATGCTACTCAATATCGGTATCGATACGAGAGTCGTTTCCCTTCCTGCATTGGATGTCTTCGACAGACAGTCCGATGAATATAAGGATGAAGTCTTCGGAAACGATTATGATAAGAGAGTCTTCTTGGAAGCCGGAAAGAGCGATATGCTTTACAAATATGCGAAGGTGGTCTTCGGAATCGACCGCTTCGGTGAATCCGCTCCGAGCAATGATGTCTTCCGCGATTTGGAATACACTCCGGAAGCATTGGCAGAAAAGATCCGTCTTCTTGTCAGATAATTCCTTTTTGCCATCCTGATTTCTTAAGCCAGCTCAGTTCGGGTTGGCTTAAGAAATCTTTTTTCTTGTTTTTCCTTTTTCCGTACAAATGTATTTGTGAAAGGGATCAAATCCCAGAAAAGAGGAAAAATGAAATACAAAAGAAGAATCGCCGTTCTGTCGTTATCTGTACTCTGTGCCTCTCTTGTCTCTATGAGCTCTCTTATCGCGCTCTCTAGCACCAACAAGAAAGAAGAAGACAAGGGAACCATCACCCTGGAAGAAAAGGAGAACATCCAGATTCTTTCTTCCACAAAGTCTGTTGACGGAAATACCATCACCGTCAAGTACACGCTCACTCCTTCCACTATCAGTTATGTCAACTTCAACTCTTCCCTTACGTGGTCTAATAAGACTTCGGATCTATTCGAAAGCGAGACCTGGCATGAGGATAAAAGCACATCCGATTATGTCACTTATGAAATCGATCAGACCAACAAGACCATTGCCTTCCACTGCTTAGAGGCATTCGGACATGAGATGACCTTCACTCTCTCTTCTCCAAGCAATGATGCCATCCGCTCTACGATGAGCCTCAACTATACAAGAAAAGAGCTGACCCCTGCCAATGCGAAAATCGAAGCAGACGGATTCATCGAAGATCAGGCTTTAGACATCCAGTGCATCCTCCCTATCTATTCTGTTGGCTCTGTCGGTGAGAAGCCGACCGATAAGTTCACTATCGAAAAGACCTACTATGAATCCTCTTCGAAGAAATTCGATGACCTCTTCACTACCCCAAGTACCACTGGACTTTATGCTACCCGTTATAAGTATAACGGAAGCGAATACACTTCTCCGGACACGTTGAAAACAGCAATTCGAGACAAAGTGAAGGAGTATCTGTTCTCTTTGATTGACCTAAAGGATCCCAAGACTTTTTTAAGCTCCGACTTGGAATCTGCCTTCACCTATGAATATGCTGCCTATTCCATGGGCGGAAAGATTGTCTACCTGAAAAACAGTTCCTTGATGAGCGCATTCCTCTCCAAGTACGAAACCTATTATAAGTCCGGAAATGCCTTCCAGGTCACCGTAAAATACGATACGAAAACCGTACTCACCAAGAAACTATCCATTTCCTTAAGCCAGGCTAGTCTCACCGGCATCGATTTGGAAGACAGCGACATTACCTTCTAGCAGTGCAGGACTTTTGCTAATCCACCTAAGGAGGTTTCCTTCAAGTCGGAGGGAATCTCCTTTCCGGTTTCATTCATCGCTTCCACAACCGTATCAAAAGAGACCTTGTTCTTTCTGAAGACAGAGATATCCTTTGCATAGAGATAGGCGCTATAGGCGTGGACGCTTGCCATTCCATTGCGCTCAATGCAGGGAATCTGGACATAGCCATCCACAGGATCACAGGTCAATCCTAAGAAGTGCTCCATCGCTACTTCTGAAGCGTATTCAATCTGATAATTGTTCAGATGGTGAAGATAGGATAAAGAGGCCGCCGCAAATGAGGAGGCAGATCCGATTTCAGCCTGACAGCCAAGAAGGGCACCCGACAATGAGGCGTTCTCTTTGATAAAGTCGCAGACAAAGGCGCCGACAAGATATGCTTTTGCAATGTCATCAAAACTATAATGGCAATGATGGTATTCGTAATATAAAACAGATGGTACCACACCAGCGGAACCACAGGTTGGGGAAGTGACGATCATCTCCCCTCTTGCATTCGCCTCTGATATCGCATAGGCATACCCCGTAAGCAGTATGATGCGCTTCTCGGCGGGATGCCTTTTCTTCTTGGCATCGGCGACGATCTTTCCGCTGACCACATTCAGTTTCAATGGTCCAGGAAGAATACCAGTAGCCTTTAATGACTTTTCCAATGTGTGAAAGGAAACGCGAAGCATTTCCTTGGAATATTCAAGGATGTCTTTTTCTTCCAAGTCTATGATCATCTCATAGATATCCTTGTATCCCTTTTTCTCCATATAGGAGATTGCATCCGAGAATTTAGAGAAAGGATAGACATCCTTCTCTTCTGTCTTTCCGTCTTCTAAGCAGAACGATCCTCCACCGACAGATAGATATCTTCTCTTTATGGCGGTGCCATCCGAAAGATTCGCATTCAGTTCCATCGTATTCGGATGAACGAGATCTTTTAAAGAAGGGACAAAGCTGACCGCTGTCGGATAAGGAGAGAGTGCCTTTTTTACAATCTCATCCGTAAAATGACCTTTGCCAGTAAGGGCTAAAGATCCATATAAAGTAACCGAAAAGGAAATAGGGTCTTTCTCTTTCACAGAAAGAAGAAAGTCCTGACAGATGCGATAAGGTCCAATGGTATGAGAAGAGGAAGGTCCAGGTCCAAACATTAAAAGAGATTTCAAGGATTTCATAGATTTTATTGTACAACATTTGAAGAAAAAGAAAAACGGGAAGTCGATCGACAACCCGTTTCAATTCGCCTTAATGTTTTCTTCTGGCGTTTTCGGACTTGAGTTTTCTCTTCAGACCCTTCTTAAGGAAGTAGTCGTGTTTACGATAGTCCGCGATGGTTCCAGCCTTGTTGACCTGACGCTTGAATCTTCTCATTGCGCCGTCTAAGGTTTCACCTTCTCTAACAACTGTCTTAGGCAATGTGTCTCACCTCGTTTCTAAAAGCCTTGTCAATTTTACTATTTTCCGGATAGGAAAACAAGCATTTTTCATCGAATTCGTCTAATAATTCAAAGGAAGCAGATTTTTTCCGTATGTAGCGATGATGACACCGCTACCGAGCAATCGGTCTCCTTGGTAAAGACAGGCGACCTGTCCTTTTGCGACATAGTCATACCCGTCATAGTCAAGATAAGCAGAAGTCCTATCCGGACGGATACGAAGGGTAACCGGCATGTCTTTTCCGCGATAGCGGAACTTACAGAAGCAGGGATATTCCCCTTCTGGGATATCGCTCCCGATCCAATTGAATCCATCGATTAGGCAGCGATAGGATTTTCTGTATTCGTTTCCTTCTTCCTGTGCGACATAGAGGATATTCTGATTGACATCTTTTCCGACGACGAAGTATGGATCCATGCTGTGTCCTTTGATGCCACCGATATTGAGGCCTCTATGCTGTCCGACGGTATAGTAAAGAACGCCGTCATGCTCTTTAAGGGTTTCTCCTGTTACGATATCGACAATCTTTCCTGGCTTGGCAGGAAGATAGTTATTCAAAAACTGCTTGAAGTTTCTTTCTCCGATGAAGCATACCCCTGTCGAATCCTTCTTCTTTGCAACATTCAAGGAAAGTTCCTCAGCAATCTTTCTGACTTCCGGCTTGGTAAGGCCGGCAAGCGGGAAAAGAGCATGGGAGAGCTGCTCTTCAGAGATCTGACCTAAAAAGTAGGACTGATCCTTATTTTTGTCAAATGCCTTGTAAAGATGGGATTCTCCGTTCTCATCGAGTCTCATCGCATAGTGTCCCATTGCAATGGTCTCAAAACCCATGGATTTGGCATAGTCATAGAAATGTCCGAACTTGATGTACTTGTTGCAGAAGACATCAGCATCCGGAGTATATCCTTTGCGGTAGGTATCCAAAAACATGGAAAAGACCTCTTTCCAATACTCTTCGATGAAATCCTTTCTGACGATGGGAAGATCAAGTTCAAAGGCGGTCTCCACAGCATCATCATAATCGAATTCCTGGCTGCATTTATCCAGATTGAGACTTGGATTTCCCATGATGTCATTATTGGTGATGCTGTCCCAGTTTCTCATGAAGCAGCAGGTGACATCATATCCCTGTTTCTTGAGCAGATAGGCAGCAACTGCACTATCGACGCCGCCTGAGAGGCCTAACAATACTTTCTCACTCATATCCTAACTCCTTCGAATCCATCCAAATGGTGAATGGGCCATCATTGACAAGTTCTACTTTCATATCCGCACCGAAGACACCGGTCTTCACACCTTCTATCTTTTCGCTGAGCAGATCACAGAATAAGTCATATAAGTCTTTGCTTTTTTCTCCGCCTAAAGCACTAACGAAAGAGGGCCTATTTCCTTTTCTGATATCCGCATAGAGGGTGAACTGAGAAACGGCAAGGACAGTACCGCCGTGCTGGGAAAGATCGAAGTTTGTCTTTCCGTTCTCATCACAGAAGATCCTCAGTTTCAGCATCTTGTCGATCATCTTCGCAATCGTCGATTCGCTATCCCCTTCTGTAAAGGAGACAAAGACGACCTCTCCTTTTCCGATAGAGGAATAGACTTCCCCATCTATCGTAACCGATGCTTTCAGACATTCTTGTATCAATATTCTCATAAGTGTTATTATTTTCCGTGGATTATTATAAAATATTTACTATACAGTTAGAAAGGAGAAGACGATGAAATTTACGTATCATGATTACGAGAAAATGTATTCCTGCCTCTGCAAGGAATTCGAGTTCTCCCCCAAAATCGGTGCCGTCTTAGGTTCTGGCTTAGGTGATTTCGTATCCGAGATCGATGTCAAGGGAACCGTTCCCTATTCTTTGATCCCTGGACTTCCTGTTTCGACAAACAAAGCCCACAAAGGGCAGTTCGTCTTCGGATATTTCGAAGGCATCCCTGTCGTATTGATGCAGGGAAGACTTCACTGCTATGAAGGATACAGCTCCGAAGAAGTCGTCTCTCCGATCCGCCTGATGAAACTGATGGGAATCAAAGGACTGATCTTGACAAACGCCGCTGGCGCTATCAACACCGATTATCATCCCGGTGACTTGATGATGATCGAAGACCATATCGCATGCCTAGTCAAATCCCCTCTCATCGGTGAAAATCTTGATTCCTTCGGAACCCGTTTCCCCGATATGTCGGATATCTATGATGAAAAGCTGACAGATGAGATCTATTCCCTTGCCAAAGAGAAAGGTCTTCCTGTGCAAAAAGGTGTCTATATGCAGTTCTACGGCCCGCAGTATGAGAGCAAAGCCGAGATCAGAATGGCAAGAGCCATGGGTGCGGATGCGTGCGGCATGTCGACTGCTATTGAAGCCATTGCGTCCAATCACATGTCCATCAAGACCGTTGGAATCTCCTTGATGGCCAATATGGCATGCGGTGTCTTAAAGGAAAAGCTTTCGGATGATGATGTTCTAGCGATGAGTCTGAAATCGAAAGAGAAAATCACGGAACTATTCAAAATCGCTTTAAGAGAAATGGATAAAAATGTTTGATAAACCTTTAGCCTTCCGCATGAGGCCTGAGACGATGGATGAAGTCCTAGGTCAGAACAAGATCAAATCCTTCCTGACGAATCTTTTAGAGAACAAAGCACTTGTCTCTATGGTTTTCTATGGCCCTCCGGGAACGGGAAAGACAACACTGGCAAAAGCATTTTCCAATTCCTGCCAGTGCCATTCTTTCTCATTAAATGCGGTCTTAGATAACAAGAGCAGAATGGAAGAGGCCTTTGAAGAGGCTATCCGTTTCTTCCCCTCGATTGTCATCATCGATGAGATTCACCGCCTCGACAAGGGAAAGCAGAACCTGCTTCTTCCCCATCTTGAAAACGGTGATTTCTATCTGATCGGATGCACGACCGCAAATCCGCTTCTCTCTCTTAACCCCGCTATCCGTTCTAGGACAAGGCTATTAGAAACAGAGCCTTTGCGTTCCGAAGACATTCTGACTGCATTAAAGAAAGCAGTTTCCTCCAAAAAAGGACTCGATAACAGAAGGAAGTTCCAAGACTCCGCTTTAGAGTATCTTTCGAGGATTTCCGGCGGTGACTTACGCTTTGCCTATAACCAGTTGGAAGCGATCAGTTTTTCCTATCCATCTAGCCATGAAATCGATGAAAGCGATGTGAAAAGCATCGTCACCATTCCGAATTATCTTAGCGATAAGGATGAGGACGAGCATTACAATACGGTCTCTGCCTTCCAGAAGTCTATCCGTGGATCTGAAATCGATGCTGCTCTTTATTATCTTGCAAAGCTCTTGAAGAGCGGAGACTTAGAGGGTACAATACGTAGGCTTCTTGTCACTGCCTATGAGGATATCGGACTTGCGAATCCTGCCGCTGTGGACCGTTGCTATCACGCCTGTGAAGTCGCGAAGGACGTCGGACTTCCCGAAGCGATGATTCCGCTTGGCTTCACGGTAGTGGAATTAGCCGGTTCACCGAAATCCAAATCGGCCTGCCTTGCGATTGAGATGGCGATGGATACGGTCTCGGACAAACCAATCCAGGTCAAAGAATATCTGAAGTTCACACGTGCCAACGTAGAGGATGGCTATTCCTATCCTTACGATGATCCAAAAGTCTGGAAATATCTCGAATACCTTCCGGATGAACTGAAAGGTGTTGAATTCTACCATCCGCAATCCAATAGCAAATACGAGAAGGCGATGGCAGAATACAATAAGCTGTTCCAGGTAGAGAGAACATCTAACATGATGGAAGCCAAGAGGAGGGCACATCTGAATGAAAAATAAAATGAAGCTGTTATTGAGCTACAAATGCTTGCTGTGGAGTTTTGCGATTGGAGCCTTGATCCTGGAAGGGACAAGCCTTGCTCTGTATCTGACAAAATGGAGCGGATACACATGGGTTTTATACACCATCTCTTCCTTCGGATTCGTCTTTGTCGGTGTCAGCATCGCTATGCTTCTCTGCATCGAATTTGATAAGAGATTAAAAGGTGTCGACGAAGATAACAGCAAATCCGAAAAGTAACAGCATCGCATCATCTTAGACCGATAGTGCAACAGTCGCATTATTGGTCTTTTTTAATGCTTTCCTTCAACTTTCATTCATTTTTCTTTATTCAAAACCGAAGAAATGTTATCATTGTCAGGTAAGAATTAGAGGTGACTAACTATGAAATCCAAAAATCCGAAAATGACGGATAGGAAATACAGTTCCGAGATTTATATTGTCGATGAGATGATCACTCTTTACTGCCACAAAAAGCATAAGAGCAAGAAACACGAACTCTGCGATGAGTGCAAAGAGCTTTCTGAATACTGCCACTACCGTCTTTCCCTTTGTCCTTGGTCAGATAAGAAGCCCTTCTGCTCTAACTGCCCTATCCACTGCTACAACAAGGAGCACAGAGAAAGAATCCGTGATGTCATGAGATTCTCCGGTCCAAGAATGCTCTTCCATCATCCGATCTTAGCAATCAAGCATTTCGTCGAGACAAAGAAAGAGAAGAAGAGGTTACAGAAGAATGGAAAACAAAAATAAGGAAACGGAGCAAGAGAGTAAGTTGGTCAAGAGCAAAGTCATCCGCGTCATCTTTCTTGTTGTCGGTTCGATCTCTTTGGTCTTAGGAACCATCGGTATCGTCTTGCCGATACTTCCTACGGTTCCTTTTTATCTGCTGACCGCGTTCTGCTTTGTCAGAGGAAGCAAGAAATTTGCGGACTGGTTCCTGAACTCTAAACTGTATAAGAACCATATCGGAAACTTTGCAGAGCACAGAGTCATGACTATCTACGGAGAATTGCTTCTTCTCTCCCTAGTCACCTGTATGCTTCTTGTCTCTTTGTATTTTGTCAACAAGCTTGCGATGACGATTGTCTTTGACATTCTGATCGCGTGCAAATACGGATACTTCGTCTTTCGCATCACTCCGATCGGAAAGATAGAGTACAGGAAGATAAGAGAAGAAGACAGAAAGAAAAAACTAGCTGAGGCGGAAACAAATGATTGACAAAGAACTGATTGGATATATCAAAGGGAAGAGACATCTGCTTGTATGGATTGTCGTATTTTCCTTTTTGGGACTGGTAAGTTCTGTTTCGACAACCTACCTCCTTTCTACAAGTGTCTTTTCCTATATCGATGGAAATAACACTCCCGCCACCTACTATCTTTTAGGAGGAATCGCACTTGCGATCCTATTTGTCCTTTTCTATATCCTGAAAGGAAAGATAGCAGGAAAACTTGCGGACTATGTCTCGACGAAGATCCGAAACGATATTTTCGATAAATACGTAAAGCTCAACGGGCAGAGTTCTCTGAAGATCCAGGAGATTTCCCAGTTATCGAGCGAAGGTGTCGAACAGCTTCGACTCTACTATTCCTCCTATCTTCCGTCCTTCTTCTATGCGATGATCGCACCGATATCCTTATTCGTCCTCTTCTGCTTCTTCAGCTATAAGGTCGCTCTCGTTTACTTAGTCTGTGTTCCGCTTATTCCTCTCTCCATTATCCTAGTCTCGAAATGGGCTAAGAAGATATTTGCAACCTATTGGAACAAATATCTTTCCTTAGGCGGTGCTTATCTAGACTCGGTCTCCGGAATGAAAGAACTATTGATCTTCCATTATGACAAAAAGATGGAAGATGAGATGAAGAAGAACAGCGAAGAGTTCCGACGCATCACGATGAAAGTCCTTGTCATGCAGCTATTCTCTACGACCATCATGGACATTGTCGCCTATGGAGGTGCTGCTATCGGAATCGTACTCACGCTTCTTGCCTTCACGGACAATGAGATCAATAGCGGCATCACCCTGTTTATGATATTGGTCGGTGCAGAATTCTTCCTTCCGATGAGAACCTTAGGCTCCGCCTTCCATATCGCAATGAATGGGGCAACCGCAGGAAAGAAAGTGATTTCCCTTTTAAAGGAAGAACCCGCTCAGAACGGAACAGAATCGATCTCTGAAATCGATTCTGTCACTTTAGAGGATGTCTCTTTCCACTATCCTGACTCGGATAAGGATACCCTCTCTCATGTCGATATGAGAATAGAGAAAGGTTTTACCGCGGTCATCGGTGATTCCGGATGCGGAAAAAGCACTTTGGCAAAGATCCTGACCAAGCAGATTCCGGATTATTCCGGAAGCATCCAAGTCAACGAGAAACAGCTGAAGAATCTCGATATCTACGAATACCGAAAGAGATGCTGCTATGTGGCACTGGACAGTTATCTTCTCCATCTCTCTGTCTTCGACGCCTTCCGCTTCTATAATCCCAATGTCAGTGAAGAAACGATGCTCTCTTTATTAGATAAAGTATCCCTGAAAGAGAGGATTCTCGATACGGGAGGACTATCCTATATGCCAAAAGAAGGAGCCTCTGATCTCTCCGGCGGAGAGAAACAGCGCCTCGTCCTAAGCTATTACCTCGCATCAGAAAAAGATTTCTATGTCTTTGATGAGACGACAAGCAACATCGATAAGGAGAGCGAGGAGATCATCCTCTCTCAGATAAAAGAACTATCGAAGGAACATATGGTCCTTTTCATCTCCCACCGACTGAAGAATGCGTTATATGCCGATTCCATCTATCTCTTTGCAGAGGAAGGAAAGAAAATCATTTCCGGCAAGCCGGAAGAACTGCTTTCCTCTAGCGATTTCTTCCGTCAGGGAATCGAAAATGAGAACAAATGGGAGGAAATCCTATGAAAAAACAATCCTTTTTCCATCTGATAAGCCGTATGCTGAAGTTAGTCAAAGGGAAGAGATATCTCCTTGTCTTAGCAGTCCTTGTCGGAACGCTTGGCTATCTCTCTAGCATGGGTATTACTTTCTTTGCTGGTTTAGGAATACTGAAATTGCTTTCCCAGGATGTTTCAATGTCCTATCCTAGTATCATCATCTGTCTCTTGGTTTCTGGATTCCTACGCGGTTTCTTACGCTATATCGAGCAATACCTGAATCACTATATGGCTTTTACTCTCTTAGCGATTGTCAGAAACCAGGTCTTCTCCTCATTGAGAAAGCAGGCGAGCAATGTCCTCGATGAAAGAAACAAAGGAGAACTCTTATCCATCCTTCAGTCCGATACGGAATCGTTGGAAGTCTTCTACGCCCATACGATCACTCCTTTCTTCATCGCCATTCTGACGGAAGCGGTTGTCCTTGTCTTATTCTTCGTATTGATTCATTACTACTTCTCTCTTCTTGCCTTATTCTTCTATTTACTCATCGGATTAGTGACTCCAGTCCTTTTCTATCTGTCCAACCGAAAACTAGGAGTCGAATACCGAAAAGAGTTAGCGGAAAGCGAAAACTGCTATCTCAACAGCTGTTACGGAATCCGTGAGATTCTCTTCTTCCAGAAGGAAGAGGAACAGAAGAAATCTCTTCTCGATACGACAAATAAGATGAACACCCTCAATGACATGCTCAATGACAGACAGTTCGTCTTCTCTGGGATTGTCAGTCTTCTGATCATCCTAGCTGATATCGCTATCATCTTTATCGGAAGCTATCTGATAAAGAGCAATGTCATCAAAGATTACGATATCGTCTTAGCCTATATGATGCTTGCTACCTCCTTCGGTCCTGCTGTCGCCTTAGCCAATCTTCCTTCGAATCTTACCATGTCCTTTGCCTCCGCCAAGAGAATCTTCCGCGTCATGGACGAGAAGGAGAAGACCCTAGACGGAAATGAGGATTTCGACTTTGAATCCTTATCCTTGAAAGAGGTATCCTTCCAATACGATAAAAGAGAAATACTGAAAGATGTCTCCTTCACCATTCATAAAGGAGAAATCATCGGAATCGAAGGAAAAAGCGGAGCGGGAAAATCGACCCTCTTCAAATTGCTCCTCCACTTTGAAAACACCAATTCCGGAATGATTGAATACAATGGAAAAGATATCTCTACTTACTCAAGAGATGCCTTATCGAAGAATATTGTTCTCTTCTCTCAGTCTACCTATCTTTTCAAGAACACGATTGCTTATAATCTGAGGATTGCAAAAGAAGATGCCACGGACGAAGAATTATGTGCCGCCTTGAAGAAAGCAGGAATCTATGATAAGGTGATGTCTTTGAAGGACGGACTCAACACCGAGATAAACGATCTCGCTGACAATCTCTCTGCCGGAGAGAAGCAGCGTCTTGGCTTAGCCCGTATCTTCCTTCGCAATGCCCCTCTTATCCTCTTGGATGAGGCGACAAGCAATGTCGATGGCTATAACGAAGCCCTGATTCTGAACCAGCTGAAGAAGGAAAAAGCAGACAAGGCCATCATCATGATCTCCCATCGTATGACAAGTCTTTCTATCTGCGACAAAGTCTATCACTTAAAGGACGGCAGTTTATGTTCTTAATCGATTTCACAGAGCACCGCATCATCGGAATCATCATCGGCGTATCTATCGCCGTCATCTCTCTTACGGCGATTCTAATCCGTTTCCTTCTCAGGGAACATAAGAGAAAGAAAGAGAAGCCACAAATAGAAGAGACTTCCGAAGAATGACTTGAAAACGCCCCATGGCTTACTGTGTGGCGTTTTGCGTTTTCCTTTTTTTGTCGAAAGTTTTTCCTCATTCCTATCTTAAAGGAAAGCTGATTTTTCCGCTCTCTCAATCAAAGAGCATATTGTCGTCATTGTCAATACCGGCCAAAAGGCAATGGTCGAAGAATGAGAAACAAGAAAGCCGAAGGAAAAATCAAAATACAGCCAAATGCAAAAGAGTCCTGCTAGTTGCAAGACTCTAAAAAGCGATACATGGAGAGCATGAAAATTCATGCTGTCTCTGTTTTGAACTAATCAGTAAGATGGATTAGGCTTCTTCTGCATTGATGACGATCCAACGGTTGTTGTCGTTGCCGATGCAGTTCTCATAGATGTGGAAGTAGATCTTGTACTTCTTGTCCGGGTCACCCTGGAAAATGAGCTTGGAGGTAGGATTGATGTAGGCGAAGGTTCTGTCTTCCTCGGCGTTATAGGAAACGCAGGCGTTGTCGACTAAGAACAGCTGCTGAGCGAATCCTTCGAAGGTATAGCCGTGATTGTAGCCCTGGGTCGGAATCTGAAGTTCGAGATTCTTTCCTGTGACCAATGCGACTTCTCCTTTGTGGACCTTTCCTTCATACATGACTTCCGGTTCACCGGTCGGGGAACGGTGAGCGTGAAGAAGATGGATTTCTCCAAATCCTTTCTCGTCAAGATAAACTCCTAATGGGAGGTTGAGCACATCCACTTTTTTGACTGGCTCTCTATGTCTTTTTGTAGGTTTTGCCATAACTTTCTCCTTTCGCGGAAATCCGCAGTTCCGTCAAGTATTTATATTATATAGGTTTTCTCGCTATTTGTATCTTTTTTTTGAGAAAGTGTTTACACAAGTCACTTAAGAAATGTAAATTTAGTCAATTGGCGGATATTACTACATAATTTGAGCACATTCGTGTAAAATAATGAAAAAGGAGTCTTCCGATGAAACGAAAAATCTATTCCATTCCGTTATGGTGTCTATTGATACCTCTGATATTATCTCTTATCGGTATCGTACTTGGGAGTTTTTATGATCTTACGATATCGAAAGCAATCGTTCAGACCGATGACAAGTTCAGCGCCTTCTGTGAGACATTAGGAGAATCCATCGGATACTTCATCTATGCCTTAGGAGGACTTCTGTGTTTCTTCGGTCTGTTCCCTAGGAAAAAGACAGTCTATAAAGTCCTTGGTGTTATCATTGCTTTATTGGCATTAGGCGGATCGATTTACTATTTAGGAAGCCATATGACTGATAACGGAACGAATCACGGCATCGTCATGAACAAGGCGCTAAGCTATTCTCTTTCTGCCTGTCTTTTGCTTTTCTATTCCTTCTTGGCTATCCTCTTCTTAGACCATCACAATCTCGACAATTGCCTGAAATTAGGACTGATCATCTTTCTTGCTTCTCTTCTTCAGCTTCTTCTCATCAACCTGCTGAAGAAGATCGGATGCCGTCCTCGCTACCGCTATCTCATCGATACCACATTGAATACCGATGGCGATACTTTCCTTCCCTGGTATCTCTTCCAGCCGTTTCAGAAGAGCGGAGATAACTTCAAATCCTGGCCAAGCGGCCATGTCGGTACGGCGACTCTGACCTTGATGCTCACTTGCCTTTCACCGCTTTTCCGCTTCCGCCATAAGGGAATAGAATATGTCACCTATTTCCTGACTCTGTCCTATACCCTTCTTATCGCCTATACGAGAATCCGCTGTGGAGCGCACTTCCTTAGCGATGTCTCCACTGCTTTGCTTGTCTCTACCCTATCGATTTCTCTTCTTCTCTTCCTGTTCCGGAAAAGACCTCTGGCATTGGAGGAATAGAGTAGAGATTGCACTGGTTTATCCAGTGCTTTTTCATTGAAAAAGCTGTTGCCCGGAATCCTGTTTCAGGATAGAAAGCAACAGCAATCTTCTTATTCGACTTCGATCAGTTTATAGTTGGTCGTACCGATACCGAGCTTTTCCGCGGTATCGATCGTATGGATTCCGTTTCTGGAATTGACTCTTTCCATGAAGTGCTCCTTGCCGGGATCATCGCTATTCATGACGAGGTCGATGCAGGCTTTGTCAATCGCGACAGGATCATCGCTGATGAGGATACCCATATCCTTCATGCAGGGATCTTCTGCAACGGCGCAGCAATCACAGTCGACAGACATATTCTTCATGATGTTGATATAGAGGCTGTTTCCTTTGAAGTATTTCACGACAGAGGAGGCAGCGTCTGCCATCGCTTCCAGGAAAGTATCCTGCGGAGGAAGATCATTCCAGAGATTATTCTGATCTTTCGTTCTTCCACCGGAGTGGATCCAAGCTTTTCCGCGGCTAGAGGCTACGCCGATCGATAACTGCTTCAGAGCTCCTCCGTATCCGCCCATCGGATGTCCTTTGAAATGAGAGAGGACCAAAAGGGAATCATATTTTGCCAAGTCCTTTCCGACATAGTTTTCCTTTAGTACGAAACCGTTTTCAACAGGGAGGATTAAGTCATCATCCACCTCATCGAGAAGGTCGACAGGGAAGTAGACGCTCCATCCGTGATCCTTAAGTGTCTTGAGATGCTTTTCACTGGTGTTTCTTGCTCCCTCATAGGCGGTATTGCATTCAACGACAGTTCCACCGACATAGTCGATGACATCCTTCAGATATTCGGGTTTGAGGAAGTTCTGGTTTCCTTCTTCTCCGGAATGAAGCTTAATGGCGATATTTCCTTTCAGCTTTCCTTCATATCTCTTATAGAGTTCCTTGATGTGCTTCCCGTCTAAGTCTTTTGAAAAATATACGATGCTTTCCATGAGTTTCTCTCCTTGTATAAGATTATTAAACCGATAGAGGATGGATTTGTCAACAGATTAAAATGATAGCGGGAATAACTTTCTCACACTGTACAAAAGAAGGATTCTGTTCCGTTTTTTCATCTCGTCTTCTTAACTTTTCCTCTCACAAGTGATAAGATACATAAGTAATAAGAAGTTCTTATTACAATGAAAACCAAAGGAGGTTTTTCTTATGAGAACTTTAGCGATAGAAGGAATGCAGTGGGGCGATGAAGGAAAGGGAAAGATTACGGATTTCTGTGCTGGCAAAGCACAGATTGTTGTCCGTTCCCAGGGTGGAAACAATGCAGGACACACCATTGAGCACCATGGTGTCAGATATGCTCTCCGCCTTCTTCCTTCCGGAATCCTGAACAAAGATACGGTCAATGTCCTTGCCGATGGCATGGTCATCAATCCGTCCTCTTTGATCAGTGAAATCGATAATATCCACGCCAAAGGTGTCAAGGAATTCCATCTTCTCATCTCTAAAAGAGCGACCCTTCTTCTTCCGTATCATGTCGAACTGGATATCGCAAGAGAGAACGCATTAGGAGAATACAAAATCGGCACGACAAAGAATGGCATCGGTCCATGCTATGAAGACCGCTCTGCCCGTCTTTCCATCCGCGTCGGAGATTTGCTCTATCCTGAATACCTTCGTGAGAGAATCCATCAGGTCCTTCCTCTGAAGAACAAGGAACTTCTCGCCTATGGCGGAAAGCAGTTCACAGAAGAGGAGATCTATAAGGAACTCATGAAGGACAGAGAAATCCTCCTTCCTTATATCACCGATACGACAGCCTATCTGCAGAAAGCCTACAAAGAGGGAAAGAAGATTCTCTTTGAAGGTGCACAGGGTGCGATGCTCTGCCTTACTTTCGGAACCTTCCCCTATGTCACATCCTCTTCTCCTTTGGCAACCGCCATCCCTTCTAACACCGGACTTCCGCTTACTGCAGTAGAAGGTGTCTTAGGTGTCATGAAAGCCTATACGACAAGAGTCGGAGAAGGACCATTCCCGAGTGAAATCGATGATGAGGATGCTAACGCAATCCGTGAGAAAGGCCATGAATACGGAACCGTCACCCACCGTCCTAGAAGAGTCGGATGGTTAGATATCCCGCAGTTAAGATATGTCAAGGAAATCTCCGGTGTCACACACTGCGCCATCATGCTTCTCGATGTCCTTTCCGCCGTCGATGAGATCAAGATCTGCACCGGTTACACCTTAAACGGAGAGAAGATTGACTATATGCCTAGCAATGTAAAAGAGCTCTCTCTTGTGAAGCCGGAATTTATCACTCTTCCTTCCTGGAAAGAGGATATCTCCGTTTGTAAGACTTACGACGAGCTTCCCGAAAACTGCAAGAACTATTTAAGTACCATCGAGAAATACCTCGGAATCGATATCGATATCATCTCTGTCTCCCCGGATAAGGATGGAACCATCCTCAGAAAGGAAGTCTTCTGATGATCGACCGTTATCTCACAAAAGAGATGGAAGATCTTTTCTCTGACGAGCATCGCTTTAACGCCTATTGGAAAGTGGAGCTTGCTGTCATGGAAGCGTGGTCTGAAATCGGTGTCATCGATAAGAGTTGCGTCGAGGTCGCAAAGAAAAACGGCAAAGTGAACGTGGAGCGTATCCACGAGATCGAAGCCGTAACAAAACACGATGTCATCGCCTTCACCCGTCAGATCTCGGAGACGTTAGGCGAGGAAAGAAGATACGTTCACTTCGGACTTACTAGCACCGATGTTGTCGATACCGCGATGTCTTTGATTTACAAGGATGCTAACGATATCTTAGAAAAAGATATTTTTGCCTTCCTAGAATCCTTGAAGAAGAAAGCCTTGGAATATAAGAATACGCCCTGCATCGGAAGGACGCACGGCATGCACGCGGAGATCACCTCTTTCGGTCTGAAGTGGGCAAACTATTACGATGAGACACTACGTACCTTATCCTCCTTTCAGACAGGCAGAAAGTATATCGAAAGTGCAAAACTGAGCGGTGCTGTCGGAAACTATGCCGATATCGATCCTCGGATTCAGGATATCGCAAGCAAGATTCTTGGTTTGGAGAGTTCCGCTATTGCAACTCAGGTACTCTCCCGCGACAGGCACGAACACTATGCCTCTACCTTAGCAATACTCGCATCAACGTTAGAGAAGATTGCTGTCGAAATCCGCAATCTCTCCCGCAGTGAGATTCACGAAGTAGAGGAAGGATTCTCCAAAGGTCAGAAAGGATCTTCTGCGATGCCGCAGAAGAGAAATCCAATCTCCAGCGAGAACATCACCGGATGTGCAAGGATGATACGAGGTTATCTCTTCCCGATACTAGAGGACAACGCTCTCTATCATGAAAGAGATCTGACACATTCCTGTGTCGAAAGAGTCTCTCTTATCGATATGATTGAGCTTACCGATTATGCCTTAAGAAGAATGACAAGGGTCATCGTTAATCTCACTGTCTTCCCAGATAGGATGGAAAAAAATATCCGACTTACCAATAATTCGGTCTTCTCTTCCCGCGTCTTATCTGCTCTGATCGAAAAAGGTATGACAAGAGAATCCGCTTATGATCTTATTCAGCCTTCTGCGATGGATAGCGCCCTAAACCATACCGACTTCAAGGAGAACATCAAGAAGAATGAAGAAGTAAGAAAACATCTTACCCTAGAGGAAATCGATTTCTGCTTCACCTTTGATCCTTACATGAAGAATGTTGACTACATCTATAAGAAAGTAGGAATACTATAACCGATTAAAAGTGCAGACCCCAAGCGAGGAATC